>JAIBDV010000124.1 GCA_024686055.1 Neptuniibacter sp. | reverse complement strand
GTGGTGGTGGTCAGCTGACCACCGGCCTGCATACCGGTAATAACAACAGGATTCAGATTGGCGCGTGCCGCATAAACGGCAGCCGTGTAACCGGCAGGACCGGAACCCAGGATAATCAGGCGGTGGTGCTGTAAATCACTCATATACGTCTTGTTCTCTTTTACCCAACGCTAAAGCAGCCAAGCATAGGCCGCTGGTGCAAGAATTCAAGCATACATTTCACCCTGGATAGAAATAATAGTTATAAGAACACAGCACAAAGACGCCCACTGCGGGCCCGACTAATGCGCTGATTCTGGCTCATCCACTAATCCGGATAGCTTGCCATAGAGCTGTTCAATCGCCAGCATCATAAAGTTATCACCATCACGGTGGCGGATATAGCCGGAAACCGGCTCATTGCCCAGCGCCGAGCCAGACGTATGGTCAATCCAGTCCGGGTCATAATCAACGATGTCGTCGCTCTCATCCAGCACCAGCGAGAACCAGGGTGTCAGGCCATCTTCAGTGAGATGTAAAACAACCGGATGAACACTGGTCAGCAGGTAATTACGGATCACTGCCAGCAATCGATCTACTTTTCGCAGTAGCAATGGCCGTTCAAACGCCAGTATCTCCAGAGCCTCCGAATGCTCCCCTTTGTCTGCCATCTCCAGCAGCCGGTCACCCAATAGATGAATCTGACGGTGGGGGTCTTCCAGTTTTTCAACCAGCGCTGTCAGGCCTTCCTCTCCACTTTCAAAGCTGTAGTACCAGCGCCCAAAAGAACCGGCGGTCGGGCTACAGGCCTCAGAAAATGGCTGTTGTTGCTTTATTGACCGCTCCAGCGCATCAAGCCAGTCATTATGGTAAAACTTGTGCTGATCAATCTCATCAATCAGGCCTTTGAAGCCATCACGCTCACGCCCACGATTCAACACCGTGGCACACTCAAATACTTTAACCAGCCGTTCGCGATAATCCAGATAGCCCGCAAAGCCCTCAACCCGACAGGTAGGGGAGCGGATATCCGCATATTCATCAGAAAACGCCAGAATGTTACAGACATCGATACCGAACAGCGTGTCGCCAATTCGGAAAGTCAGTGCCCGATTACTGTCCAGGGAAAGATTTGCCAGACTCATAAGAGCATCCTGCATCAAGTCGCTATTCAGGGTGGGATAACATTACAGTGCTAAATATGGACCACAAATCGAAACTCTTCCACGCCAGCTACGTGGAAAATTCTGGGCGGTATGGTATGGTCTGGCCCATTTGTTTCACAGTTTCATCCGTGCCGGGGAATGTCATTGAAGAGCGAACATCCGCGCAATACTACAAGTTTTCCTGAATTGCTGGCTCGTACCCTGAAAGAGTCTGGCCTGATCGCGCTGATCGGCCTGTTAATCTTTCTGGTGCTGACCCTGATTGGTTACAACCCGCGTGACCCAGGCTGGTCGCATACGGGCTACCAGCCAGAGGCTGAAAATTTCACGGGCCTGTTCGGGGCCTGGCTGGCAGATCTGATGGTATCCATGCTAGGTGTAGCCGCCTGGCTCACGCCTGTGCTGGTGCTGATTCCGGCTGTGCGCTTTTTAAGCCGAAAACATGCCAGCCTTATGGATGCCATTCCTTATTTTATTCTACGCACCAGTGGTGCCGGGCTTATGCTGGCGGGGAGCTGTGCGCTGGTCGCCACCCATGTCGCTAACCGTAGCCTGGAGTATCCCTTCAGCGCAGGCGGGCTGATCGGCGAGGCGCTGTCTGACTGGGCCATTTCCTGGTTCAGTGTTGTAGGTGGCTCAGTTTTACTATTTATGCTGGCCCTGGTCGGCTTTACTCTGTACGTCGAAATCGGCCTGCAGGACAGCATGGAAAAGCTGGGGGCACGCATTATGTCACTGGCAGGGCGGGCCATTCCGGGTCAGATTCCAGCTGAAGAACAGATTGAGGATGACAGCGAAGAGGCTGACGCGCTGATCGACGATTACGATCCAGCGGCAGATATTACGGCTCACCTGCAGCCCAAACCTGCCGTGAAACGGCAGGAGCCCGCACCAGCCTTTGTAGCAACAGCTACACCCCAGGCACCGGTACATAAAGAGCCGACGTTCAATACTGAGCCCGTCGCCAGCCAGCGCCACGAACCCTCGATGGATTTCGATGACCTGGATGGCTTTGATGACTTCGAGTTACCTGATATTCGCAACACCATGAATGAGCATGACCTGGATGCGGTACATTTTGACACGCCAATTACAACGCGCGCAGAAGCACCGGTTCAGCCTGAAATAACGCCCGTGCCAGCAGCTGCGCCACAACCCGTCCGAGCCCAGCCCGTACAAGCCGCACCTGCGCCCGTACAGGCTACACCCGCCCAGGTGACTCCGCCCGAACCCGTTCAAGCGTCTGCTGCTATGGCACCTGTGGCGCAAGCATCCACAACAGCCGTCGAGCAGGCCCCGGTACGCCAGGCAGCACCAATACCCGCACCTGAACCGCCGGTACCCGGCCATTCTCAGGCAGCCCAGTTACAACGTGCCGTCGCTGCTGACCAGGCTCGAAAAAATCTGAAAATCGTGCCGTTGTCTGAAACTCATAAGCCAATGCAGGATTCAGAACTGGGTAACGAGCAGGGCGTTATCACCCAGGCACCGGCCAAAGTGTTGCCAAAACTTCCAGACATTGACATCCTGGACCCCGCCGCCCAGGACCAGTCACCGGGCTACTCGGAAGAGCAGCTGGAACAGATGTCGCGTTTGCTGGAAGCCAAGCTGAAAGAGTTCAGCGTGGTCGCCGAAGTGGTCGAGGTCAATCCTGGCCCGGTCATCACCCGATTCGAGATCCAACCCGCACCAGGCGTTAAAGCCAGCAAGATCACCAACCTGGCGAAAGATCTGGCCCGTTCCATGGCGGTCAGTGCGATTCGCGTGGTGGAAGTAATCGCTGGCAAATCGGTGATGGGGATCGAGATTCCTAACGAACATCGCCAGATGGTCTCGCTCACCGAAGTACTGGACTCCAGTGTCTTTAAAGACGCCAGCTCCAGGCTGACACTCGGCCTGGGCAACGATATTGGTGGCAATCCCGTTGTTGCCAATCTGGCCAAAATGCCTCACCTGCTGGTAGCCGGTACCACCGGCTCTGGTAAATCCGTCGGCGTTAACGCCATGCTGCTCAGCCTGCTGTTTAAAGCGACGCCAGAAGAAGTTCGGCTGATCATGGTCGATCCGAAAATGCTGGAGCTGTCGATTTACGAAGGCATCCCGCACCTGCTGACCCCGGTAATCACCGATATGAAAGATGCGGCGGGTGCGCTGCGCTGGTGTGTTGGCGAGATGGAACGCCGCTACAAGCTGATGGCCAAAATGGGCGTGCGTAACCTGGCCGGTTTCAACGATAAAGTTAACGCAGCAGCGGCCTCCGGCCAGCCGGCTACCGACCCACTGTGGAACCCGGAAGAACAGGGTTACCCACCGGGCCACCCGGCACCCGAGCTGGAAACACTGCCCTATATCGTGGTGGTGATCGATGAGTTCGCCGACATGATGATGATTGTCGGCAAAAAAGTTGAAGAACTGATCGCCCGTATCGCCCAGAAAGCCCGTGCCGCTGGCATCCACCTGATTCTGGCCACCCAGCGACCTTCCGTCGATGTTATCACCGGCCTGATCAAGGCCAACGTACCGACACGTATCGCTTTCCAGGTGTCATCCAAAATCGATTCGCGCACCATCCTCGATCAGGCAGGCGCGGAAAACCTGCTGGGCTGGGGGGATATGCTCTACCTGCCTGCAGGCACCAGCCTGCCAAACCGTATTCACGGCGCTTTTGTCAGCGATGACGAAGTACACCGCACAGTAGAAGCCTGGAAAGCACTGGGCGGCCCGAACTACATCGAAGATCTGATCGCCGGTGAAGAAGAAGGGGGAGCCAGCGGGGGTTCAGGTGGCCTGTTCGATGATGAACAGGACGCGCTTTATGATGAAGCCGTCGCTTTTGTCACCGAAACACGCAAAGCCTCCATCTCCAGCGTGCAGCGGAAACTGAAAATCGGTTACAACCGCGCTGCCCGTATGGTTGAAACAATGGAGGCCGCGGGCGTAGTCAGTTCAGCAGGCAACAATGGCCAACGCGAAGTGCTGGCACCGCCACCACCAAGGGATTAAGTGTATGAACCTGTTTACCCGTACTCTGGCGATGATCGCCTTTATGCTCTCCGCCGGGCTGGCCCAGGCTGAGAGCGCGTCAGATAAACTGGCGGCACTGCTGTCGGGCTACGACACGTTCAGTGCCCGTTTTGAGCAGTTCACCAATAACAACAATGGTCGCCGCGCCCAGGAAAGCAGCGGCGAGTTGCAGCTGGCCAAACCGAACAAGTTTTACTGGAGCACCCTGAAGCCGTTTCCACAGACTATCGTCGGTGACGGCAACCATATCTGGGTGTACGACCCGGACCTGGAACAGGTCACCCGTAAACCCGGTGACACCAGCAACAACGCCCCGGCGATGCTGCTTAACGGCCAGATCAATGAACTGGAGCAGGATTACCAAATCAGCAGCCCGACAGCCACCGGCAACGAGCTGCTGTTTGACCTGGCACCGCGCGAAGAAAACAGCAGCTTCGCCCGCATCCGGCTGTTCTTCGTTAATAAGCTGCTGACCGAACTGATGCTGGAAGACCATCTGGGCCAGCGCACCACCGTGTTGCTGAGCGAACAGAAGATCAATCCGGCCCTGGCCGTAAATCACTTCAGTTTTATCCCACCCGATGGCGTTGATGTCATCCTCGAAGACGAGCTGTAAATGGACGATCTGTTCGCCGACAGCCAGCAAGGCTATCAGCCACTGGCTGCCAGGATGCGCCCGCAAACGCTGGCGCAATACTGTGGCCAGCAACACCTGTTGGCACCGGGCAAGCCACTGCGTAAAGCGCTGGAGCAGGGCGCGCCACATTCGATGATATTCTGGGGCCCGCCCGGGGTGGGGAAAACGACCCTGGCACGGCTGATCGCCCATCAGGTGGATGCGGAATTTATCACCCTGTCAGCGGTGCTGGCCGGGGTAAAAGATATCCGCGAGGCGGTAATGCGCGCCCAGCAGACCCAGGCCCAGAGCGGTCGCAAAACCATTCTGTTTGTGGACGAAGTACATCGCTTCAACAAGGCTCAGCAGGATGCTTTTCTCCCTTACATAGAAGATGGCACCGTGCTGTTTGTCGGCGCGACCACCGAAAACCCGTCGTTCGAGCTCAACAACGCACTGCTGTCCCGCGCTCGTACCTACCTGCTGCGCAGCTTGGCCGAGTCTGACCTTGAGCAGCTGATCGACCAGGCCCTGAGTGATCCCGAGCGAGGGCTGGCTACGCGGCAGCTGCAACTGTCCAGCGAGGCCCGTGAACGGCTGATCCGCGCTGCCGACGGTGACGCCCGCCAGGCATTGAACCTGCTGGAAATCGCCGCTGACCTGGCGGAAGATACCCCGCAAGGCGCGCAAATCGACGACAGCGTACTCAGCGAAGTACTCCAGGCCGGTGGCCGTCGCTTCGATAAGCAGGGCGACCTGTGGTTCGATATGATCTCCGCTTTCCATAAATCCGTGCGCGGTTCTTCCCCGGATGGCGCATTGTATTGGTTCTGCCGGATTATCGACGGCGGTGGCGATCCTCTTTATATTGCCCGGCGGCTGGTCGCCATCGCCTCGGAAGATATCGGCAATGCCGACCCCCGCGCCATGCAGGTAGCCCTGTCCGCCTGGGAAGCCTATGAGCGGGTCGGTGCGGCCGAAGGCGAGCGGGCCATCGCTCAGGCGGCGATTTACTGCGCCTGCGCGCCAAAAAGTAACGCCGTTTATATGGCCTTTAGCGCCTGCAAGCGCGCTGTTGCTGAATCTGGCAGCCTGGAAGTACCGCCACACTTGCGCAACGCACCCACCAGTCTGATGAAAGATCTGGGCTACGGCGATGACTACCGCTATGCCCACAATGAAGAAAACGCCTTCGCCGCCGGGGAGGAATACCTGCCCGAAGAGATGGCAGGCCAGCGCTGGTATCAGCCGGAGCCCCGTGGTCTGGAAATCAAGATCGGCGACAAGTTGAGCCACCTGGAGCAACAGAACCAGCTCAGCCCGCGCCAGCGCTATAAGGATTAAGCATGCACATGGTAGCCATCGCCCTCGGCGGCGCGCTGGGTGCGCTCAGCCGTTACTGGCTCAGCGGCGTCCTCAACAACGCAACTCACAAACTGCCCTGGGGCACCCTGGCCTGTAATATTATCGGCTCGTTTTTGATGGGGGTCTGTTTCGTGCTGATTCTGGAAAAAGCTCGCCTCAGCCCGGAGCTACGCCCACTGCTAATGGTCGGATTTATGGGAGCCTTCACCACCTTTTCCACCTTTTCGCTGGAAACCGTCGCAATGTTACAGGAAGGGCATGTAATGTCGGCGGCAATTTATATATCATTCAGTGTCTTACTGTGTATTGCGGCACTGTCCGCCGGTTTATGGATAACCCGCCTGTTCTGAATATAAGGTTGATTATAATCCCATGTTAGATCCAAAATTTGTCCGTACAAACCCGGATGATGTAGCCCAGCTGCTGAAAAAAAAGGGTTACGAATTCCCCGTGGCGCGTTTCAACGAGCTGGAAGAACGCCGTAAAGCAGTACAGGTAGATACCGAAACACTGCAGAGCGAGCGTAACAGCCGTTCGAAAAACATCGGCAAAGCCAAAGCGGCCGGTGAAGATATCCAGCCACTGATGGCGGAAGTTGCCTCCCTGGGCGAGAAGCTGAATGCCGCTAAAGCACAGCTGAATGATATCCAGGTTGAGATGGATGACCTGCTGGCCGGTGTACCTAACCTGCCGCATGAGTCTGTGCCTGAAGGCGCTGACGAAGACGACAACATTGAAGTACGCCGCTGGGGCACCCCGCGCGACTTCGGTTTTGAAATCAAAGACCACATCGACCTTGGCGCCCGCAACGGCGAACTGGACTTCGAAAGCGCGGCCAAGCTAACCGGCGCACGTTTCGCCGTACTGCGTAAGGGCGTTGCCCGTATGCACCGCGCGCTGATTCAGTTGATGCTGGACACCCACATCAACGACCACGGTTACGAAGAGATCTACGTGCCGTACATGGTCAACGCCGACTCCCTGCGTGGCACCGGCCAGCTGCCGAAGTTCGAAGAAGACCTGTTTAAAGTGCCGTTCGGTGATCGCGATTACTACCTGATCCCGACCGCTGAAGTACCGGTCACCAACATGGTCCGTGACACAATCATCGACGCCGCTCAGATGCCGATGAAATTCACCTGCCACACTCCGTGTTTCCGTTCCGAAGCCGGTGCATCCGGTCGTGACACCCGTGGCCTGATCCGCCAGCACCAATTCGAGAAAGTCGAAATGGTACAGATTGTAGACCCGGCTACCTCCTGGGATGCACTGGAAGCGATGACTGGTCACGCTGAAGCGATCCTGCAGAAGCTGAACCTGCCATACCGCGTTATCACTCTGTGTGGTGGCGATCTGGGCTTCAGCGCACAGAAAACCTACGACATCGAAGTCTGGGTTCCGGCGCAGGAGAAATACCGCGAAATCTCCTCGGTTTCCAACATGGGTGATTTCCAGGCCCGCCGCATGCAGGCCCGCTGGCGCAACCCGGAAACCGGTAAGCCTGAACTGGCTCACACCCTGAATGGTTCTGGTCTGGCGGTTGGCCGTACACTGCTGGCAATCATCGAAAACTACCAGACTGAAGATGGTCGGGTAGCAGTCCCAGAAGTCCTGCGGGGCTACATGGGCGGCGCGACGCATATCTGATTCGTTGGTTTGCTGACGAATTGCAGATAACAGAAACCAGCCTTCGGGCTGGTTTTTTGCTATGTGTAGCAGCTCGCTCCGCGAGCGTCTGGTGCGGAGTGCTAACCCCTGACGTCCGCGGAGCGGCCTGCTACAGGGTGCGTGCGACTAATAGGATGCCATTTCCTACCGACGACTAACGGACAGCCCGCAATGGGCTATC
>JAIBDV010000262.1 GCA_024686055.1 Neptuniibacter sp. | reverse complement strand
ATTGATGGCCACAAAGAAATTGCCCGCCGGGCACGCGCCGCCGGTGCCGACACCGTGGTGGTGCTGGACACCCACTGGCTGGTGAACGCCGGTTATCACGTCAATGCGGGCAAACATTTTGAAGGCTCCTTCACCAGCCATGAGTTCCCGCATTTTATTCAGGACCTGCAGTACGCCTACGACGGCAACCCGGCACTGGGCCACCTGATTGCGGAAAAAGCGACCGAGAAAGGCGTATTCACCCTGTCCCATGAAGTCGACAGCCTGACGCTGGAATACGGCACCCTGGTACCCATGCGCTATATGAACCCTGAGTCAGACCTTAAGGTCGTCTCCGTTGCAGGCTGGTGTACTGTTCATAGCCTGGAGTCCTCCCGCAAACTGGGTGAAGCGATCCGCGAAGCAATTGAAGCCAGCGACAGCAAAGTGATGCTGCTGGCCTCCGGTTCCCTGTCTCACCGGATCTGGGACAACGAAGACTACGAAGCCAACAACGGCACCTTCACCATCTCCAAAGAGTTCAACCGCCAGGTTGACCTGCGGGTGCTGGAACTGTGGCAGCAAGGCGAAGCCGCCACCTTCCTCAAAATGCTGCCCGAATACGCCCAGCACTGCAGCGGCGAAGGCGGCATGCACGACACCGCCATGCTGTTCGGCGCACTGGGCTGGGACGAGTACCAGGGCAAAGGCGAAATCATCGGCGAATATTTCCCAAGCTCCGGCACCGGCCAGGTAAACGTCGTTTTCTCACTCTGACCAGACAACTGACACCGGCGAACGCAGTGAATATACGATAAGTTTAAAAAGCACTCCGTCTCTCCTGCGAAAGCAGGAGTCCATAACCGCCGGTACATGAAACCTTTGCAATCGCAGGTTTCGAGCACTTTTGTGGATACCCGCGTTCGCGGGTAAGACGGCCTGAAAATAACCCGGATTTTTACCATGCTGATAACCGAAACCCTGCTGGACTGGCACAGCGCCGCCCGGATGACTCAGGCCGTCTGCCACTTTGCCAGCGAGCAACAGCTGGCGGTGTGCACCTGGGTGCTGGACCGCCACGGTAATCCACTGGCCATGCAGCGCATTAACAACACCCCGGCCCACTGCACCGATATCGCCCGCCACAAAGCCGCCACCGCAGCCGCCTTTGGCTTCCCAACGGCAGACTGGCAACAGCGGCTGGCGGAAAAACCCGCATTGCTGGATGGCCTGTCCCTGCAGCCGGGGCTGATCACCTTTGGCGGCGGTATCCCGATTGAATACAACGGCGAACGCATCGGTGCCATCGGCGTCTCCGGTGCCAGCGAAGCCCAGGATATCGCCTGTGCCGAAGCCGGGCTGGCAGCGCTGCACAAGCTGTCTTGATCGATTGAGCGAGACAGGCTTTGTGCATTCCCACCGCGACCGTGGGAACGAGAGGGCCTAACCGAACACGGTTCACACAGACCCCTGAAACCCGAATCACATACGAGACTTTTATGAACAATCCCCTTTTCCACCAGCAAGCATTTATCAACGGCCAGTGGTGTGACGCCGCCGACGGGCAGACCAGAGCCGTGTTCAACCCGGCCACCGGCGAACAGCTGGGCACCGTGCCGGTACTGAGCGCCGCCCAAACCCGCCAGGCTATTGTCAGCTCCGAGCAGGCACAGCAGCAGTGGGCAGCCCGTACCGCACAGGAACGCAGCACGGTTATCCGCCGCTGGTTCGAGCTGATGGTCGAAAACGCCGATGCGCTGGCCGAGATTTTAACCCTGGAACAGGGCAAGCCACTGGCCGAGGCCAAAGGTGAGATTCTCTACGCCGCCAGCTTCATGGAGTGGTTCGCTGAAGAAGGTAAACGGATCTACGGCGATGTAATCCCCAGCCATAAAAGCAATGCCCGGCTGATTGTGATCAAGCAGCCCATTGGCGTTGTTGCCGCGATTACGCCATGGAACTTCCCCGCCGCGATGATCACTCGCAAGTGCGCCCCGGCCATCGTGGCGGGCTGCCCATTTATCGTCAAACCGGCGATGGAAACCCCATTTTCCGCACTGGCACTGGCGGCACTGGCGGAACAGGCCGGTGTACCGGCGGGCATCTTTAACGTAGTCACCGGTAATGCAGCCGATATTGGCGGCGAGCTGACCGCTAACGATACGGTACGTAAACTGAGCTTCACCGGCTCCACCGGCATCGGCAAACTGCTGATGCGCCAGTGTGCTGACACCGTAAAAAAAGTATCACTGGAACTGGGCGGCAACGCGCCGTTTATCGTCTTTGACGATGCGGATATTGACGCAGCCATCGACGGCGCCATCGCCTCAAAATACCGTAATGCCGGTCAGACCTGCGTCTGCACCAACCGCTTCCTGGTACAGGACGGAGTTTACGACCAGTTCGTCGACAAACTGACCCACGCCGTACAGCAACTGAAAGTCGGCAACGGGCTGGAAAATGGCGTCAGCCAGGGGCCGATGATCAACGATGCAGCGGTGATCAAAGTTGAAGAGCACCTCCAGGATGCACTGGACAAAGGCGCAACACTGACCACCGGTGGCCAGCGTCATGCACTGGGCGGCAGCTTCTACGAACCCACCGTGATCCGTGATGTCACCCCAGAGATGGCCGTCGCCCGCGAAGAAACCTTCGGCCCGCTGGCCCCGGTGTTCCGCTTCAGCGACGAGAGCGAAGCCCTGCAGATGGCCAACGACACCGAGTTCGGCCTGGCCGCTTACCTGTACACCAAAGACCTGGGCCGCGCATGGCGTGTCGGTGAAGGCCTGGAATACGGTATGGTGGGCATCAACGAAGGCATCATCTCCACCGCCGTGGCCCCGTTTGGCGGCATCAAACAGTCCGGCACCGGCCGCGAAGGCTCCAAGTACGGTATCGATGACTATGTCGAAATCAAATACATGATGATGGGCGGAATCTAAGGCTCACCGTCTGGGGATAAAACACGCCGGACCCGCCCCTGTGGGACCGGCGTCCCCGCCGGGAAGCTCTGGCTCTGGCTTCCATGCGCTGTATGGAAGTACAGACCCGAGACAACCTTAACCCTATGCATTCTCACAGGATCGTGGGAACGAGGTCTGAACAACACCGATGTCACAACGCACCCCGCCCTTCGCCATGCTGCTGGCCATGGCCATGGCCAGCCCGCTGGCACTGAATATCTTCGCCCCGGTGATGCCCTCACTGGTGGACCACTTCGCTACCACTCCGTTTACCATCCAGCTCGGTTTCACCCTCTATCTGCTGGCGCTGGCCATTGGTCAGCTGATCAGTGGTCCGCTGGCCGACCGCTATGGGCGCAAGCCGGTATTACTGTGGGGCTTTGCCCTGCACATAATCGGCTGCCTGCTCGGTGCGCTGGCCATTGAGGTCTGGCAGCTGCTGCTCGGCAGAGTGCTGCAGGCGCTGGGTGGCTGTACTGGAATGCTGCTGGCGCGCAGTATTCTGCTGGACCAGCATGGTCGTGATAAGGCCGCCGGGTTACTGGGCTACATCACCCTGGGCATCGCCTCCGCCCAGGCACTGGCACCAGCGCTGGGGGGCTATCTGAATCTGGCGACCGGCTGGCAATCGGTGTTCTGGCTGTCGCTGGCCATGGGTTCAGCCGTCTGGCTGGCGGCGATCATCTGGCTACCAGAAACCGTCCGCAACACAGCTAACGACAGCCCGAATGAATCGCTGGTAACGCTGTTCCGGCGTTACCCTCAGGTACTGTGCAACCGCCAGTACCTCTGCTTTGCACTGTCCAGCACCCTGATTGCCGCCTGCTTCTTTGCCTTTATTACCAGCGCGCCCTTTGTCGCCGACCAGTGGCTGGGCGGTAATTCAGCCGATTACGGCAACTGGTTTATGCTGGTCGCCGGTGGCTTTTTCCTCGGCAGTATGACGGCCGGGCGGATCTCGGCTGCACTTGGGGTCAACCGGATGATGGTATCGGGCCATAGTATCTCCATGCTCGCCGCCATTGTGATGCTGGCCAGTTTTCACTGGCAGGGAGTCAGCTGGCTCGGGCTATTTGGCAGCATGGCGCTGTTCACCTTTGGCCGTGGTCTCAGCCAGCCCGCCGCACAGTCGGCAGCAATCAGCGCGACACCTGGCGCCGTTGCCACCGCTTCGGGGCTACTGGGTTTTATCCAGCTGCTGGTAGGCGCGGCTGTCGCCCAGCTGACACCGCGTATTATCGAGATTGATGTGCAGCTGCTGCCCGTCACCCTGCTGGCTGCCAGTTTGCTGGCACTGATCATCTATCGAAGGGGAGCAGCGTCATGACGGATAGCACCCTGCCCGGCTTTCAGCTGTTGATCAGTACGCAGCCCGGCTGACTGCTAGACTGGATTCATTACGGAGGGCACTTCCAATGAATTTAACGAATATCGTACAGCGAGGCTGGGATGCCGTCGGCGCAGGCGATTTTGACACCCTGATCACCGATTATGTAGAGGATATGACGTTTATCATGCCAGGCCAGACAGACGTTCTGACGGGACGCTCAGCGTTTCGTGCGGCACTGGACGGCCTGGGTACTCTTTTGCCACCCGGTTTTGAAATCACCGGATTGCGTCAGATCGAAGGCGAAAACGAGGTAGTTTCGATCGTTGAGTGGAAATCCGAAAAAGTTGCCAGCTCTCAACTGTCGGTGCTGTTCAGATTTAAAGGCAGCAAGATCTATGAGGAGCGCTGGTTTATCGACACCGAACAATGGAAAGCGGCTTTTTAAACCTCGCCCTCGACGGCATATCAGACACACAAACCTGATGGGCAAGCTCCATGCTGCTTGCCCTCAATCTCGACGCTGTCGAAAGATACCACCAGGCTGTCCAGTGTGACACGCGCCAGCGAGTGCATATTATGCACTCATATCGTGCCCTCGCGTCATTGCTACCCGCCCTCCAGGCCCCTACACTGCCGACCTTGCCAAATAAGAACACCTGCCAGGGATTATCAGCATGACATTT
>JAIBDV010000259.1 GCA_024686055.1 Neptuniibacter sp. | reverse complement strand
GGTTTCTGAACCCTGAACGTGTTTCCATGCCCGATTTCGATATCGACTTCTGTATGGAAAATCGCGACAAGGTGATCGACTACGTGGCCAATACTTATGGTCGCGATGCGGTATCCCAGATTGTGACATTCGGTACCATGGCGGCCAAGGCGGTGGTGCGCGATGTCGCGCGGGTGCAGGGCAAGCCCTTCGGCATGGCGGACCGGTTGTCCAAGCTGATTCCGTTTGAGGTCGGGATGACCCTGAAGAAGGCCTGGGACCAGGAAGAACTGCTGCGTGACTACGTCAATGGTAGTGACGAAGTGCAGGAAATCATGGAGATGGCCTACAAGCTGGAAGGTGTCACCCGTGGAGTCGGTAAGCATGCGGGTGGTGTCGTTATTGCCCCGACCAAGCTGACCGACTTTGCCGCCACTTACTGTGATGCCGAAGGTAAAGGCCTGGTGACACAGTTTGATAAGAATGACGTGGAAGAGGCCGGGCTGGTCAAGTTCGACTTCCTGGGTCTGCGAACCCTGACCATCATCGACTGGGCACTGAAAACGATCAATAAAGTGCGTGCCCAGGATGGCGAAGCGCCGCTGGATATCGCGCTGATCGACCTGGAAGATAAGCCGACCTTTGATTTGTTGCAGTCGGCAGCAACCACGGCGGTGTTCCAGCTTGAGTCCAATGGCATGAAGGACCTGGTACGCCGCCTATTGCCCTCGCGCTTTGAAGATATCGTCGCCCTGGTGGCACTGTTCCGGCCCGGGCCACTGCAGTCCGGCATGGCAGATGACTTTATCAACCGTAAGCACGGCCGGGCCGAGATGGCCTGGCCACACCCGGATTACCAGCTCGACAGCCTGCAACCGGTACTGGAGCCGACCTACGGTATCATCCTGTATCAGGAACAGGTGATGCAAATCGCCCAGGTCATGGCCGGCTATACACTGGGCGGCGCGGATATGCTGCGCCGTGCCATGGGTAAGAAAAAGCCGGAAGAGATGGCCAAGCAGCGCACGCTATTCCTGGAAGGTTGTGCTGAATACAGTATTGATGCGAACCTTGCAGGTAACATCTTCGATCTGGTGGAGAAGTTTGCCGGTTACGGTTTTAACAAATCTCACTCGGCCGCCTATGCCCTGGTGTCGTACCAGACTGCCTGGCTGAAAACCCATTACCCGGCGCCGTTTATGGCGGCGGTGATATCCTCGGATATGCAGACCACCGACAAGGTGGTGATCTTCATTGAAGAGTGCCGCAACATGGGGCATGCCCCGCTACCACCCGATGTCAGCAGTGGCGAGTACATGTTTACCGTCAACGAGGCGGGTAAGATCGTGTACGGTCTGGGGGCTATCAAGGGGGTAGGTGAAGGCCCGATTGATGCGATTGTTGAAGCGCGTCAGGATGGTAAAGGCAATTTTAGCGATATTTTCGACTTCTGCTCCCGTGTTGGCAGCAAAAAGCTGAACAAACGGGTGATGGAAGCACTGGTACGCAGCGGTGCACTGGACAATGTCGGCCCCAGTCGGGCGGTAATGTTTGAGGCCATTGGCGATGCGCTGAAAGCCGCAGACCAGGGCGAGCGTAATCAGGATGCGGGGATGTTCGATCTGTTTGGCGAGGTTGAAGTTGAACAGCCGCGAGATCCTTACGAAGACTACCAGCGCCGGGTACGTGAATGGACCGATAAAGAGCGGCTGGGGGGGGAAAAAGATACCCTGGGGCTTTACCTGACCGGTCACCCGATCGACGAATACGAGCGTGAGCTCAAGCACTTCGTCAGCAAAAAAATTGTTGAGATTCAGCCTGCCCGTGGTCAGTTCCAGAAAATGGCCGGGCTGGTCGTTGATCTGCGGCTGAAGAAAACCAAGAAGGGCGATAATCTCTGTTTTGTCACCCTGGACGACCGCAGTGCCCGCATCGATGTAACGCTGTTTGGTGAAGTTTATGATGCCAACCGCGAACTGATTGCCAAAGACAAGATTCTGGTGGTTGAGGGCGAA
The DNA here is from genome assembly GCA_024686055.1 of Neptuniibacter sp. GTDB lineage: Bacteria > Pseudomonadota > Gammaproteobacteria > Pseudomonadales > Balneatricaceae > Marinobacterium_C. Next base: position 3,017 of record JAIBDV010000259.1, on the reverse strand, counting down.
GTAAAAGAAGATCACTTTTCTGGCGGCATAAAAGTTGGCGTACGTGAGGTGATGGACATTCCGATGGCGCGGGCCCGCTATGCTCGCTGTCTGCAGATCCGTTGTGCGACCGGGCAGCTGAACCAGCGCGGGCTGAAACAGCTGCAGGATACGCTGGCCACTTACCGTGGTAATGGCTCGCTGGCGGTGAATCTTCACTATCGACGAGCGGATGCCGAAGGCGAAATCGCGCTGGGTAATAACCACCGGGTACAGGCCAGTGATGAGCTGATGCTGGCGCTGCTGGACCAGTTTGGTACCGGCAGTGTTCAGACCCTTTATGATAAACGTTAGTGATTGAGCCGGGCTAAAGAACCGCTTGCTGTGCACGCTGGTTCTTAAACGACCAAGCGGGTACACTTGAGCACAATTTTTTACCCTGATCTGAAAAGAATTTAAGCTGGATACCGAACGGGCATGAATCCGAATTACCTGGACTTTGAACAACCGATTGCGGAACTGCAGGCCAAGATTGACGAGTTACGTCTGGTCAGCGATGACACCGAATCACTCAACCTTTCTGACGAGATCGAAACGCTGCAGGCGAAAAGCCGCTCTCTGACCGAGTCGATCTTCTCTGACCTGTCCGCGTGGCAGGTATCGCAGATCGCTCGTCACCCACAGCGCCCTTACACGCTGGATTACATCGAACACGTCTTTGAAGACTTCGATGAAATTCACGGTGATCGCCACTTCGCTGATGACGCGGCGATTGTTGCCGGTGTTGGCCGGATTGATGGTCGTCCGGTGATGGTCGTTGGCCATCAGAAAGGCCGTGAAGTCAAAGAGAAGGTGCGCCGTAACTTCGGTATGCCGCGGCCTGAAGGTTACCGTAAAGCACTGCGTATCATGGAAATAGCTGAGCGCTTCAAGCTGCCAGTGATGACGTTTATTGATACACCGGGTGCGTACCCGGGGATCGATGCTGAGGAGCGTGGCCAGTCTGAAGCAATCGCTTACAATCTGCTGAAACTGTCCAGCCTGAACACGCCGATCATCTCTACTGTCATTGGTGAAGGTGGTTCCGGTGGTGCGCTGGCAATCGGTGTCTGTGACGAGCTGATGATGCTGCAGTACGGTACCTATTCAGTAATCTCACCGGAAGGTTGTGCCTCCATTCTGTGGAAAAGTGCTGACCGTGCTTCCGATGCTGCCAAAGCGATGGGTATTACCTCTGATCGTCTGCACGAACTGGGGCTGGTGGATCAGATTATCAGCGAGCCACTGGGCGGCGCACACCGTGATGTACCGCTGATGGCTGCCAATCTGAAAAAACATCTGATTGAAGCACTGGATAAGCTGGAAGCATTGCCAGCAGACGAACGGCTGGAACGTCGTTACGAGCGTCTGATGTCTTACGGTCTGGACGGCGAAACCGCCTGAGCGTAGTGAAAACCCCGTACAGTGAGCTGGAAGCGGCGTTCTGCCGCCAGCTCGCTGCACTGACCCCGGCCCCGCGGCGCTGGCTAATCGGCCATAGCGGGGGGCTGGACTCCCAGGTGCTGTTGCACCTGGCTGCTCGTCACCTGCCTGCCGAGCAGTTGCAGGTTATTCATATCAATCACCAGTTACAGTCTGACGCCCTGGCATGGGCGGCGTTTTCGGCTGCCCAGGCGAAACAGCTGGGGCTGGCGCAGCAGACGTTGACGGTTGAGCTTGAGACGTCGTCGGAAAACAGTGCCCGTGATGCCCGTTATGAGGCTTTCAGCGGCCAGCTGGCAGCGGGCGACTGTCTGTTGTTGGGTCATCATGCGGATGATCAGGCAGAGACGTTACTGTTCAGATTGCTGCGCGGCACCGGGCTGACCGGGCTGGCGGGGATGCCGGGTACCCGGGCACTGGCAGCGGGTCAGTTATTACGGCCGCTACTGCAGTACTCGCGTGCACAGCTTGAGGCGTGGGCGCATACGCAGCAGTTAAGCTGGGTAGAAGACCCCTCTAATGCGCTGGATGACTACGATCGTAACTTCCTGCGCAACAGGGTGATGCCGGTGCTGGCGCAGCGCTGGCCGGGGTTTGCTGCCCGCTGGGCGCATACAGCACAGCTTATGGCCGACACTGATCAGCTATTAAATACCTATCTGGATCAGGACTTGCGACGTCTGGTGGGCCCACAGCAGCAGCTGGACTGTGGAGCGTTGCCAGCGGAGCCGCCTCGGCGACAGGCGCTGTTAAGGCGCTGGTTGCAATGCCAGGGCGTTAACGCAGGAACGATACCGTTAGAGACGATTGAGCGAGAGCTGATAGGGGCTCAGCCAGACGCCCAGCCTCTGCTGCAACTGGGGAACCGTGTTATCCGCCGCTACCGTGAACAGCTGTATTGTCTGGCGGCTGTGTCCGTCAAGCCAGTCACGTTCAGTGGCACGCTTGAAGTTGGTGAGGTTGCGCTTGGCGATGGTGTGCTGACGGTGGCTGCTGGCGAGGGTGGGTTAACAACGCTGGCGTCTGTGCAGCTGGTCCGACGTCAGGGAGGAGAGCGTTTACAGCCTGCCGGTCGGGGCGGCCATTGCAGTCTGAAAAAGCTGCTACAGGAAGCGGGAATAGCACCCTGGCAGCGGGCATCCTGGCCATTATTGATGGTCGGCGAGGAGGTTGTTGCGGTGCCTGGTATCTGTATTTGTGAAAACTGGCAAAGCAGGGGGGTGGGTTTTACTGTTAACTGGGCACCTTTGTGATTGTCTGTTCAGTGCTCTTTTGCTATCCTGACGCCCCATCTCGAGTTCGTTTATCCTCGCATTTTAAACCACCAGAATACAGGTTCCGCATGACGCGTTATATCTTCGTCACAGGCGGTGTCGTGTCCTCTTTGGGCAAAGGCATTGCATCGGCTTCATTGGCTGCCATCCTCGAAGCAAGAGGCCTTAAAGTAACCATGCTGAAGCTGGATCCCTACATTAATGTGGATCCGGGGACCATGAGTCCATTCCAGCACGGCGAAGTTTTCGTCACGGAAGATGGCGCTGAGACTGACCTGGATC
>JAIBDV010000343.1 GCA_024686055.1 Neptuniibacter sp. | reverse complement strand
TGGCATTCAGCGCCAGACCACTGGCCTCATGGCACATATTGGAGCAATCAGGGAAGTTATTGGTGCCGTAGCTGCGCACCATCAGCTGGTAGAGGTACGCCGCTTCGTTACTGGCCCGGCCCGAGGTATAAAACTCCGCCTGATCCGGCGTATCCAGCGCCTTCAGATGCTGGGCGATCAGAGCAAAAGCATCGTCCCAGCTGATCGGCTGATACGTATCACTGGCCGCATCGTAACGCATCGGCTCCGCGATACGGCCCTGAAACTCCAGGTAGTAATCCGACTGTTTATGCAGCCAGCTGACCTTATGCGCAGCAAAGAACTCAGCATCAACCCGCTTGCCGGTCGCCTCCCAGTTCACCGCCTTGGCCCCGTTCTCACAGAACCGCACCATGCTCTTGCTCGAACCATCCCCCCAGGCACAACCCGGGCAGTCAAACCCGACCTGCTGGTTAGTGCGCAACAGGGTGCGAATATTGGCCGCCAGGTTATCGCTTTTCATCCAGTGTTTAGCCGTACTGGCCAGCGCGCCCCAGCCACCCGCTGCGTGTTTGTAAGGTTTGATCGTTGCTTTGCTGGCCATGATGGTGCTACCTCGAAATACTGACGCGCAGTGGATGTAACGTGCTGAAAAGAGCACTATTTTCTGCTTTTCTGGCCAGGCTGGCTAATCAATAGAACTGAACCGGTGATAAGCTACGGTTATTGACTGAATATTTAGTGGTTATGTTTCAATAACAGAAGACTGTATGGATATTAAGCAGCTACGCCTGCTCTGCGCACTGGCTGACACCGGCCATTTCAAAAAAGCAGCCGCAGCTGCGTTTTGAACTCCATAGCCTGAGCAATGAGGCCATCCTGGAACAGCTGACCCATAACCGGCTGGATATCGGTATCCTGTATGGCGAGGCGGTTAATACCCGGCAGTTTGTCCTCAGCCCACTGGGCACGCGCGCCGGCCATCTGCTTCATCATCCTGAACACTTTCGCGACAACGCTGCACTGACCGAAAACCAGTAGCCACTGAGCTGGCAGGAATGGCCCATGATCAGTTGCGGCCGCTGCCCATTGCCGCTGAATGCAATGCTTCGGGGCTGGGACTGGTGATGAAGCGCGGTGAACCTGCACCGGTGCTGACGAGAGTGGTGTACGAGGGGCTGGCGCAAGAACCTGTATGAGAGTACCGTCCACATTTTTAAAACTTCTCCGGCAGGCATCAATCTGATCGGCGTTGTACGGCGGATCACTGCTTGTTTCGGGCGCCTTCCACGGCCTGCCACCGGTGCTCCTTCCCTTCAGAAAACATTAATCCAGCTTATGGGCAGAGTAAGAATCACTTATATTGCGCACTCCGTTGTAGACTTTCAAATCCTGGCGAACGAGTATTCATTCACTTTGGGTATAACTCCCAAACCGAATGGTGCACAGCGAGGTTGGCCAGAGTGCATTCGGGTGCCATTAAGGTCACAGATACTGGGCGACAGGATCAAAGCGCCTGGTAAGCCCTCCTGGCTGCCATCCAGGATTCTGCTACAAATCGGTGTTCCATTTCGAATGGGCATAGCAAAATTTGCCAGCCATTCGGAACCCTGACGCTCTTCCGTCGATCTCTTTCGGCAGCTCTATAACTATAAAAATGAGGACAAACCATGAAACTTAATACGTTTATGAAGGCCGCGGCCCTGACCACCGCAGCCATCGCCTTTTCTTTCTCGGCCGTCGCGGGAACGACAAAATTTAAAATGGCGACCGATTCAGGTGCCAAAGGCTCTCCAGCCGGGGAAGCTCTGGAACACTGGGCTCAGATCATTGAATCCAGCTCCAGGGGCTCCGAAGACGAAATGAAGGTGGATATATTCTATCAGGATGAGCTGGGCGATCAGAAAGAGGTGTTTGACCTGTTAGTCGTGGGTGAGGTTGACCTGATGCTGAACTGGCCTCTGACCTCTTACGACAAGAGAATGGGGCTGCGTAATACTCCTTATCTGTTTATGGACTGGCAGCAAGCGTTTGATGCCTACAAGCCCGACGGCTGGCTGAATAAGATCAACGGTGAAGTCCATTCTGATCTGGGGATCAAGTACTTCGGCGCATGGCCTGAAGGCTTTGCCGGTGTTGCCTCCCGTGGTAAATACGCCACCAGCATCGACGGCGCCAAAGGCATGAAAGTCCGGGTTCCCTCTAACTTCCCTAACCCACAGACGATGCAGGCACTCGGCTATCAGGCCACCGCCATCACCAGGGGTGAAGTCTATACCTGCATTCAGACCGGTGTCGTCGACGGCGATGCGGGCAACACCATCTACTGGGACTACGAGTACTTCCGTGACGTGCTGGATTACTACGTCCGCACTAAGCACACGTTTGTAACCGGTGCTTTATCGATGAATATGGAAGTCTGGGATGATCTGTCCGACAACCAGAAAAAAATCATTGCTGATGCAGCCCAGGCCGTGATGAAAAAACAGTTTACCGAAGCTAAAGCCCGCGACCAGAAATACGTCGATCAGGCCATCGCGTCCGGTATGAAATATATCGAGCCAACTGACGCAGAAATCCGCGCCATGGCCAAAGTTGCTCGCGAAAAAGTATGGCCGCTGTTAGACGAGGAATTCGGCAGCGACATCGTTTCAAAGATCAAAGAGCAGGCCCCTAAGCTTTAACAGGCAACCATGGCCCTGTGATACAGGGCCAATTTACTTACGGAGGGCTAAGAATGCGATCTCTTACCCAGGCAATCGATAAGTGGACAGCTAACCTGTTTGAACTCATCGTCATTCTTTCCAGCGCAACCGTTGCCGGGCTGGTCTTTTTTCAGGTGATTACTCGCTATCTGCTGGAGTGGTCTATCGTCGGGCTCGATGAACTGGCGCTGATCTCAGCCATGTGGCTCTATATGGTCGGCTCGCTGGTCGCCAGCCGACGTGCCGAACACCTGGTCGTCGATTTTCTTCCCCAGCAGATCAAGTCCCCCCTGCTACTCAAGATTCATCAACGTGTCATCGCCATCATCATGGTTGGCACCAGTTCATTCTTTGTCTACCTCGCCTGGCGAATGCTGTCATTCACCACACGCCGGCCTCAATACACCCCGGGGTTAGACATACCCGAACTGATCCCCCTGGCTGCGATCGCTCTGGCAAGTGTTGGCTGTCTTATCTACGCCCTGCGTGATCTGATTACCGGCAAAACATGCCATAACCCTATAGAAACGGACGACAGTTAATGGCTATATGGGCAATCTTCATATTAATTTTCCTGATGGCCATCGGGGTACCTGTCGCCTGGTCTTTTGCAGCGGTACTTGGTTATCTGGTTTTTATATTTGACGTTAAGATGACTTCCCTGTTGCTGCAGGGCTTTCGCTCGCTGGATCATATTATTCTGCTGGCTTTGCCACTGTTTGTACTGACCGGTTACCTGATGAAAAGTGGCGGCATCGCGCGCCGGCTGGTAGATTTTATCGAATTACTGGTGATGGGCCGCCGGGGAGGCATGGGCGCGTCCATGGTCTTTGCCTCCGGTGTGTTTGGGGCGATTTCTGGCACCGCGACTGCCGCTGTGGCATCAATCGGCACCATCATGATCGGCCCTCTGGCTGAACGCGGATACCCTCGGGGTTACTCCAGCGCTCTGCTGGGGATGTCATCACTGTTAGGGATCCTGATCCCGCCCTCAATCACCCTGATCCTGTTCGGCGTGGTAACACGGCAATCAATCACCGCACTGTTCGCAGCGACCATCGGCCCGGGGTTACTGCTGATCACCGGCCTGATCCTGTTCAACCGTTTTTGCGCCAGTCGGCTGTTCAAAGAAGAACCCGGTACATTCAGCAACCACGGTAAAAGCCCAGGCCGTATTACGCTGTCAGCGCTGCCCGCGCTCTCGATGCCGTTTATCATCCTGGGAGGTATCTAT
>JAIBDV010000012.1 GCA_024686055.1 Neptuniibacter sp. | reverse complement strand
CTTTCACGGCGGTAACAGGGGTTCGAACCCCCTATGGGACGCCATTTTCTGACTCTGTAGAGTCGAAAAGATCAGCGGAAATAGCTCAGTTGGTAGAGCACGACCTTGCCAAGGTCGGGGTCGCGAGTTCGAATCTCGTTTTCCGCTCCAATCTTCTTCAGTCATGAAGAATAAAGAGGACCAGCCCATGCGCTGGTTTTTTTATGCCTGCAATTTGTCGCGCCAATAAAAACCCCGGCCGAGGCCAGGGTTGGTGTTAGTTTGGCTAAGTCAGGCTAGTGATCAGGCCAGGCGTACTTTTACGTAGCGCCCAGGTGCCGGTTCGATCTCTTTGTGTGTCGCGTTGCCCAGTGTCGCGGGTGCGTCGACTTTTTTGCCTGCGCGTTTCTTCAGCCATTCAGACCAGTGGTTCCACCAGGTACCTTCCTGACGTTCCGCACTTTCCAGCCAGTTTTCTGCGCCGTCTCCAAGCTTGCCGCCGGTCCAGTAGTGGCGACGGTTTTTGGAAGCCGGGTTGATAACCCCTGCAACGTGGCCAGATGCGCCCAGTACGAACTCAACTTGCCCCTTCATCAGTTCGGTGCCTTTAAAGGTACCTTTCCATGGGGCGATATGATCTTCGATGGTGGACAGGAAGTAGACTGGAATTTTGATCTTGCTCAGATCAATCGCTTCACCACAAATAGTCAGGCCGCCAGGCTGTGACAGTTTGTTTTCCAGGTACATTTCTTTCATGTAGAAAGTGTACATGGTGGCTGGCAGGTTGGTGGAGTCGCTGTTCCAGTACAAAATGTCAAACGGCGGTGGTGTCTGCCCTTTGAGGTAATTGTTGACCACGTAGGACCAGATCAGATCGTTAGAGCGCAGCATGTTGAACGAGTTTGCCAGACTGCGGCCATTGAGGAAGCCCTCATCGTTCACTTTTTCAACCAGCTGGCCAACCTGTTTTTCATCAACAAATACACCGATATCGCCAGGGTCAGCAAAGTCAGTCAGTGTGGTGAGGAACGTGGCAGAGGCAACGGAAGTGTCTTTGCGGTTGGCCATCACAGCCAGTGCTGTGGCTGTCAGGGTGCCGCCAACGCACCAGGACACGGTGTTGATCTTGCTGGAACCGCCAATGGACTTAACCGCTTCGATCGCTTCCAGGATGCCTTTCTCAACGTAGTCATCCCAGCTCAGGTAGCTCTGGTCTTCACGTGGGTTGGTCCAGGAGATCAGGAAGGTGTTCTGGCCCTGTTCTACGCAGTATTTGACGTAGGAGTTATGCTCCTGCAAATCCATGATGTAGAACTTGTTGATGCAGGGCGGGATGATCAGTGCCGGGCGTTCAAATACCTGAGCCTGAGTTGGCTTGTACTGAATCAGCTGCAGCATTTCGTTTTCGAAGACAACGGAGCCTTCTGTCAACGCCAGGTTTTTGCCTAGCTCAAAGGCGCTCTCGTCGGTCATCGAGATACGGCCTTTGTCGACGTCGCTGAGCAGGTTCTTCATGCCGTCAATCAGGCTCTGACCTTTGGTTTCCATTGCCTGGTGCAGGACTTCTGGATTGGTCATGGCGAAGTTTGTTGGCGACATTGCATCGATGTACTGCTGGGTGTAGAACTCCAGCTTACGCTGCTCGCCGTCTGATAAATGGGCATTGGCAGCCATTTCAGACATCAGCTGAGATGTCAGCAGATAAGACTGTTTAATATAGTCGAAAACCGGATTCTGATTCCACTCCTCGGCCTGGAAGCGTCGATCCCCTGGTGCCGGGCTGGCGACCGGGTTGACGGTTGCGCCGCCCGTCAGGATGTTGCGCCACAGGTTCATCTGACCTTGCTGGTAGTCGGAGATCGCACGGATCCAGACAGTTGGGTCTTCCCATGAGCGGGCAGCCAGCTCTGTCCATGACTTTGTGAAGTTACTGAAAAAATCTTCCTGGTTTTTTACAGAGAACGTATCGAAGAGTTTTTGCGTCTCTTCGTTCAGGAAATTAATAAACTCCTGAGGGTCAGTCGGGGTGTTCGGCTTCGTATCCATCAGTACGCCTTTCAGTCAGGCCTGTTGCAGCTGTGTTCCCTGGCAACAGGCAAATCGTCCAAATCTTGAGCTGTGAACTAGAGAGCATAGACTGCGCTGCACAACTTACAACCTGTTCTAAGGTAGTAGATCGCTGCAGTGCGGCAATTTGTGCGCAGTTTGTGCTATGCGTGGTTCACGGTTTCATTGTTGCAGTGACGCTGTTCCACCATACCATCGAGATATTGCAAAACGTTGTAACTTTCCTCTTCTGCTGTACGCATGTGCGAAACAATTTGTTTACGCAGGCTGATTTCGTGCCGCCAGTTGCTGTCGCGCAGGGCGACGGCTTGTTGCACTGCGCTATGTACTTTGTGGTGCGGGGTCTCGACCTGGCGGTAAGCCTCGGTGTGAGCGAATTTCTGTGAACCGGCACCCTCGTAGTACCACATGCCCAGCCGACACTGGGTGTGGTCTTTACGAATGGCATCCAGTTCGGCGCTGCGGTCGGCGGAGTCGTCCAGTGCCAGATAGCCGTTCTGTTTGTAGATTACATGGTCAACCTTGGCCAGTGAGCCGAAGGTGCGATCTTTTGAGTAGGTGATGTAATCAGTGATGGCCTCAGCGGAGTGGCTGATCTGATTGAACTGGCTGCTGATGCAGGTGATCTGTTCGCTCACCGTCGCGGTGGCTTTGCTGGACTGTTCAGCTTCATCGACCATTTTTTTCACCCGCCCGCTGAAGGAGTGGATGGTAGCGGAGATTTCAACTGCGGCTTCCTTGGTGCGGTGTGATAACGCTTTTACTTCATCGGCTACGACAGCGAATCCACGGCCTTGCTCACCCGCGCGGGCTGCTTCGATGGCAGCATTAAGGGCCAGCAGGCTGGTCTGGTCGGCGATTTCGGTGATGATCGACAGAGCGTGGGAGACGTCGGCGGCGTCTTGCTCCAGTTCATGGGTCATGGCGCGTACATTGGTCATGTTTATGGTGACGGCGGACAGGGCGTCAGCCATCCGGTTGACCCGGCCGGCGCTGTCGGCGGCCATCTTGCCGTTCTCGCCTGCAATGCCTTCTACATGTTCCATTTCGCTGGAGATACGTACCAGATCGGCCTGGTTTTGGCGAAGGTTGTCGATCAGATGGCGCGTGTTGAGGTTGTGCAGGTCGGAGTGCAGCTCGTTGGCAGCAAGCAGTTCTTTGCCGTCCTGCATCAGGGTCAGGGACTCGTTTATTTTTTGTAGTGAGTTACGCAGGCGGCCCGGCATGCCTTTGTAAAAGGCGCGGCGATTGTAGTTGCCCAGGCTGACCTGTTTGAAGCAGGCGTCGACTTCTTTGAAGTAGGACTCCATCTGGTCGAGCAGGTCGTTAAGCTCCCACGCTACCTGGCCGACTTCACCTTGCCCGGCAACGCGGGTGACACGGTGGCTGAGGCTGCCGGTGTTGGCAAAGTGCAGGGTACTGTGAACGGCATCCAGGGTGTTAAATACTTTTTCCCGGCTGCGCCAGAACCAGAAGGCGATGATGGCTGAAAAGAGTAGTGGGGCTAGCATCCACCAGGCAAAGCTCTGTGTCACCGAGATAGTGATGATGGTGGCAAGTATGGTGAAAAAGTGGCTGGCAGCCATCAGCCGTGTATTACTGCGCAGGTAGAGCTTGCCACGGCTGGTGCTGTTTTTGTAACTGTTCTGGTAGTCCATGGGGCGCCTCCTGGGTCAGTGAGAGTCGAGCTGCAAGATGAATTCGTCGTAACTCAGTTCCTTGTCGGCGATGTATTCAAGCATGTGCTGGGCTGATGCGCTGGCGGCGCTGCGCCCACCGTTGTTTTGCTCGACCTGGTTCATGGCGTCGTAAAGATGGGCGATGGTGGTGATGGCGTTTTTTTCAGGCTTGCGGCGTACGGAGTAGTAGCCGCGAAAGCTGCCCTGGGCATCGTGGTCAGGGGTCACGTGTGCAAAGACCCAGTAATGGCCGCCGTTCTTGCAAAGGTTTTTTACGAAGCCGATGAACTCATTGCCATTTTTGAGGGTGTTCCACATATGCTGGAACAGGCCGTGGGGCATGTCCGGGTGGCGGATCATACGGTGGTTCTGGTCTAGCAGTTCGGCTTCGGTGTAGCCAGATGTTTGCATGAATACGCGGTTGATATAGGTGATTTTACCTTCACCATCGGTTTTGCTGACAATAAATTCGTCATCACTCAGACTGACTTCCTGCTGAGTCGGGGTGGGGGGGAGTCTTTTTTTCATGGCACCATTCCCTGGTTTTGGCGCCGGTTTTCAGGCGCTGATTTAATCGTTCTGGTAAGCTTCTGTCCGGTTTGTTTGTGATCAGGATATTATGAAAAATCTGGTATTAATGACTACGGCAGGTTGTCACCTGTGTGAAGTAGCTGAAGGTATTATCGTATCGAGTCTGGTGCAGGACTGTGTTGTCGAAGCGCAGGATATTGCGCAAAGTGACGCACTTATTGAACAATATGGAGTGAGAATACCGGTGCTGGTATGCGAAAACTCGGGCCAGGAGCTGGGCTGGCCCTTTGATGCTGATCAGTTGCTGGCGTTTGTGGCTCAGTTGCCTGGCAGCTGAAACAGTCGGCAGGCGTTGTCGCTGGTCTGGTACTGCAGTTGTTGCCAGTCTTCGTTGCGTAACCTGGCAACTGTCTGGCCGATGTGCGGTAGCAGGGCGGGGCTGTTAGTGCCGCCTTTGGGTTTGGGCTTGTAATCCCGTGGTGTCAGGTAGGGAGCATCCGTTTCCAGCAGTAATCTGTCAGCGGGAATGTCCTTGATCAGCTCACGCAGGCTCTCGCCCCGGCGCTCATCACAAATCCAGCCGGTAATCCCAATGTAGAGATCCAGATCCAGGTAGTTGTACAGGGCTTTACGGTCGCCGGTAAAGCAATGCAGCACTGCGCCCTGCAGGTGGTCTCGGTAGCTGCTCAGAATCTCTCTTTGTTCCGTGTGAGCATCGCGTTCGTGTAGCAGCAGGGGTTTTTTGAATTCGGCGGCCATCTCTAACTGCCGTTCAAAGACGCTGATCTGCTGTGGTCGTGGCGAAAAATCCCGATTGAAATCCAGCCCGGTTTCACCCACCGCGACGACGCCAGGTTCCTGTAATAGTGCCTGTATAGCGGACAGGGCGCTGGCGGTGGCATTTTTGGCATCATGGGGGTGGAACCCGGCCGTGCTGAACAGGTGCTCAGGGTGTTGCTGACACAGCGCCAGGGCAGCTTCGCTGCTGGCCTGGTCTGTGCCTGCGATGATCATGCGGTTTACATTTGCCTCGATTGCCTGCTCTACAATGTCGGCCTGTTTGTTGGCGAAGCGCCGGTCTGTCAGGTTGACGCAGATATCTGTCCAGCCATTCATTGTGTTACTGCAATTCCCTTGTTGTTTGAGCCTGGTGACGCGAGTACCAGTAGCTGTTTGGCTGAGATCGGTTTGATGCTCAGGCGGGCAATTTCATTCTTTTCCATAAACCGGCCGCGCTGTCCCGCATCCATCTGGTAGATAACGCGGTAGGTGAGGACGTTTTTCACATACTGGCGAGTCTCTTTGAACGGAATTGATTCTATCCAGACGTCCAGTGGCAGCGAGCCACGCTGCTTCATCCAGCGGCTCACGCGGTGGGGCCCTGCGTTATAGGCAGCGCTGGCCAGTGCGCGGTTGCCGTTAAATTTTTTCAGCATATCGCTGAGGTAGGCGGTGCCCAGGCTGATGTTGGTGCTGGGGTTGAATAACTGATTCTTCGAACGGTAGGACACTTTGTGCTTGCGTGCGGTTTCGCGAGCGGTCTGTGGCATCAGTTGCATCAGGCCTCGTGCGCCCACGCGGGAGCGGGCGCGTGGGTTAAAGGCGCTTTCCTGACGGGCGATTGCCAGTGCCCAGTTTTCATCGATCTGGCGTTTGCGGGCCAGCTTTTTGAACGTTTGAGCGTAGGGGCGTGGAAAACGGGCTTTTACCAGATCCCAGGCGCCCACGCGGGCGGCGCTGACAATGGCGGTGAAGTGCCAGCCTAACCGGTCGGCCAGCAGTGCGGCATACTTCTGCTCTTTTTCACTGAGGTTCTTCATTGCTGTGCGCCATTCTGCGCCGGACTGGCTGCTCCGGCCCAGCCGGTTCAGCTCAATGGCGCGCAGGATAGCCGGAGTGTTCTCAATTTTTTTACGAATAGCGTTGTTCTGGCCTGGATGGTCAGCCTGCAGTTTGTAAGGCTGGTTGGTCAGGGTTGCAGCCAGATAGCCGTAATACTGCCGTTTCTTGGCCAGGCCCAGCAGCAACTGGTGGGCTTTTTTCTGCTGGCTGGCATTTTTGCTGGTGTTTTTGAGTGCGACGGCTTCCCAGTATTTCCAGATGTCGGACTGGCGGGTTTCGGTTGGCAGTTTCTTTACCAGGGCTGCAACCATGGGCCAGTCCTGCTGCTGGAGTAGCAGGCGCAGGTGTGCTTCGGTGACTTCAGTGATGCTGTGGCTTTTGTCCAGCCTGGCGATCAGACTGAATTTCTTGTCGCTGCTGTTGGTGACCAGCCGCTGGGCCAGCATCGTGTCTATGCTGGCGTGCTGCACGATGCTGAGTTTGCGAGCGGTGCGTACTTTTAGCCAGTAATTCACCGTACGTTCTGGCTGTTTGCTCAGGAGTCTTTTCAGGCCGAACGCGAGGGTGTGCAGGTCGTCAGTTTTGCGCACCTGGCGAAACAGGCGGGCGGGGCTCTTTTTTATCTCCCAGAAGCGTTTTACGTGGGCTTTGTCGCCACGCGCACTGATGTAGCGCTCCAGGTAGCGGGCCATGCTGTAGTTGCGTTTTTCGACGCTGAGCCAGAAGCGTTTCAGTGCTTTGGCTGAGGTTAACTTGCCGGCTTTCTTCCAGCTGGCGAACAGGGGGTCACAGGCTTTGGGCTGTGATTTACCTACGGTCCAGAGTGCTTCTGCTGCAATCAGTGCTTTCTTGCGTAGTGCCCGGTCACCGGTTTTAAGACGGACAATTTGTTGCCGGCATTCCTGTGTTGCACCACGCAGCGGCAGGCGATCAAACTCTTTCAGGTGGCTGCGCCAGAGGCCTTTTCGGTAGAGTAGCGAAAGCCAGTCGGCCTGCAAGTTTCGAATAAGCGGTGAGTCGGCGTATTTTTTCTGGAAGCTACGGACCTGGTTGCCAGAGCGCGTGGTGAGCTGGCGGGAGATCAGCTGGTACTCAAGGTAGGGCCGTAAAGGGTAGTGACCAAGCCTGGGCAGGGTCGCTTTGATTTTTTTGATGCGCTTGCTGGCCGGCGTTTTTAAAGCTGCCTGATACAGTGCGCGCTCTTTTTTCCAGGATGTATTAATACTGGCGGTGGCCGACATTGCGGGGAAAAAAAGCAATATTGTCAGCATCATGCAGAAAACGCGCATGGCATCGAGTCTCCCGAGGGTAAGTTGTTAGTTAGTTCGATACGGTCGGAGCGAAATCGTTCGCCGCAAATCCTTACAAATACTCACCCGGTGCGTCAGCATCCGCTTTTTATCTCGCTGTGCCGTGCGGGTTGATGACCGAATGCAGTAGAATAGCGCCTTCGCGCTGTAAAGCATATGAGAATCTATCATGCCTTTGATTCGTTTAGACAAAGTCTCCGTTGCCTTTGGGGACAAGCCGCTGCTGGGTGAGGTCGATTTCCAGATCGACCCGGGTGAGCGGGTAGCACTGGTTGGCCTTAATGGTGCCGGTAAGTCAACCATGCTGAAGTTGATTGGTCAGCAGATCCATGCGGACAGTGGTCAGTTCTGGCAGGACCCTGCCTGTCGTATAGCAGACCTGCCGCAGGCGATGCCGGTTGCCGATGAGCGTTCTGTCACTGATGTTGTAACCGCCGGACTGAGTGATGTGCAGGCGTTGCGCACGGCCTATGATACGGCGGCAGACGCGCACGATATGGCTGCGCTGGAAACCCTGCAACATAAAATTGAAGCCTGTGATGGCTGGAACCTGGAGCAGCGTGTTGCCCGGGTGATGGATCGTCTGGGGTTACCAACAGATAAGAAAATGTCCGAGCTGTCCGGTGGCTGGCGTCGCCGTGCGGCACTGGGTGCGGCGCTGGTGCAAGAGCCTGATCTGTTGCTGCTCGATGAGCCAACCAACCATCTGGATATTGAGACCATCGAGTGGCTGGAGCAGCAGTTGCTCAACTTCCGTGGCGGTCTGCTGTTTATCTCCCATGACCGTGCACTGGTAGAAAAACTGGCAACCCGGATTGTGGAGCTGGATCGTGGGGTGCTGACCTCGTTTCCGGGTAGCTATCTGAGTTATCAGGAGCAAAAAGAAAAACTGCTGGAAGAAGAAGCGACGCAGAATGCGCTGTTTGATAAACGGCTGGCGCAGGAAGAAGTGTGGATTCGTCAGGGCATCAAAGCACGCCGCACCCGTAATGAAGGCCGTGTGCGCGCGTTGAAAACAATGCGTAATCAGCATGCAGACCGACTCGGGCGTCAGGGTAAAGCAACCTTCAATCTGGAGGAGGCCAAACGTTCTGGCAAGCTGGTGGCAGAATTGGCCGGTGTGTCGATGGCCTACGGCGGCAAGCAGTTGCTGAATAATCTGGACCTGCTGGTACAGCGTGGTGATCGCATCGGTCTGATCGGACCGAACGGTGCGGGTAAGAGTACGTTGCTGAATATTTTGCTGGGCCGGCTTGAGCCGCAGCAGGGTGAAGTGCGTATTGGCACCAAGATGGAAGTGGCTTACTTCGATCAGTTGCGAGGCCAGCTCGATGGCGAGAAGAGCATCATAGATAACATTGCTGAAGGCCGTGAGTCTATTACGGTGAATGGCAAGTCCCGCCATCTGATCAGCTATCTGAATGACTTTTTGTTCAGCCCGGAGCGTGCGCGTACCCCGGTGAAGGCCTTGTCCGGTGGTGAAACTAACCGTGTGTTGCTGGCGAAGCTGTTCAGTATGCCTGCCAACGTACTGGTACTGGATGAGCCGACCAACGACCTGGATATCGAAACACTTGAATTGCTGGAAGAAATTCTGCTCAAGTTTGACGGTACCGTGTTGCTGGTCAGCCATGACCGCTCTTTCCTCGATAATGTGGTGACCAGTACGCTGGTGTTTGAAGGTAACGGTGTCGTTGCTGAATATGTGGGTGGCTATAACGACTGGTTACGTCAGCGTCCGGACGTTGTTGCGCCAGAGAAAACAAAGCTGTCGGTAGCCCCTGTTGCCGCGTCAGCAGACTCTGTGCCCGCGCCTGAGCCTGAGCCGGTTAAAGCTGATGCGAAGAAGCTGAAAAAACTGA
Organism: Neptuniibacter sp.; assembly: GCA_024686055.1. GTDB lineage: Bacteria > Pseudomonadota > Gammaproteobacteria > Pseudomonadales > Balneatricaceae > Marinobacterium_C. The sequence continues at coordinate 9,394 of JAIBDV010000012.1, read as the reverse complement.
GCTATAAGCTACAGCGCGAGCTGGATCTGTTGCCCGGCCTTCTGGCGGATGCTGAGTCTACATTGGAAGCGCTGCAGGTACAGACGGGTGAGGCGAGCTTCTATGAGCAGGACAACGCCCATGTGACGGAGGTGCTGGCACAGCTCCAGCAGCAGGAACAGCAGGTGGAAACCCTGATGGAGCGCTGGCTGGAGCTGGAGGCGTTGCAGGAGGAATAAGCCGCCAGACTTATTCGCTGTCCGGGGCCTCAGTTTCATGGACACGTACTGCCAGTACGTCACAGTGAGCCCCGTGCAGTACTCCATTGGCAGTTGAGCCCAGTAGTAAAGCAAGGCCATGGCGGCCATGGCTGCCGACGACGATCAGATCGACATTGAGAGAGTCAGCCAGTCGGTGGATTTCTGTTTCAGTGTGTCCGCTGACAACATGCTGGCCGCTGATCGGGTAGTCCATACGCTCACCAAAGTGCGCCAGTTTATTGTGGGCGTGTTCGTCGAGCTGATCCTGAATGGAACTCAGGTCCATGGGTACATCGCCGCCATAGGCGAAGCTCAGTGGCTCGATAACATGAACCAGGTGCAGTGTGGCGTTATTGGCGTGGGCCAGTTCTCGCGCTTTGCTGGCCAGCTGCTGGGCTTCAGAAGAGAGGTCTACGGCTACCAGAATAACGTTGTAAATGCTCATGGTTTGGCTCCTTCAATACAATCGTTACAGTGCGCAGTGAGGGGCAGCGTGCACCCTGTCTGCGCAAGGTCTGCCACCGGGGTGGCGTAGTTCTGAGATTAGCACAGCTCTTTTTCCTGCTAATCTGACATCAATCAACTTTAACAGGTAACGGGCTCTATTACCGGGTGCCTGGCTTGCTCAGCCGGAGGCTGTGAAAATGAAATGGACCATTATCATTGTGATCATGATGTCTTTTATTGGCTCGATGATGTGGATGATGCCATCCCCGCGGGAACGATTTCAGGCAAAGTTACGGCTGCATGCACGCTCACTGGGCTATAACGTTCAGCTGGCGCGGTTGACAACACCCCGTGCAGCAGGGGAGGTAGAGCCTGAAATCATCACCGTGCCCGCATATCGCTTGATGCGCAGTAACATGGATCGTAAGGAGTCGGAGGCGCTGGTGCCCTGGCAGGTGCACCGGGTGACGTCAATTGCCAGTGATGGGCTGCCTGATGGTTGGAGCTGGGCTCAAGGTGAAAACCTGCTTGATGAAAGTCAGCTGGCGCAGATTGCCGAGGTGCTGGCTGTATTGCCTGAGGGCGCAGTAGCGCTGGAATCAACGCCGGTTCAGGTGTCTGTGTACTGGCATGAAAGGGGTGATATGGAAACGTTGGATCTGCTTAAAACGCAGCTGCAGCGAATCATGGATGCTCGATTTTGATCATTGATGTTAGTAGAGGGTATTAAGGATGTTCAGACAGGTAGAAGTCGGTTTTTATCGGCATTACAAAGGGGCACGTTATGAAGTGCTGCATACAGCCCGGCACTCAGAAACAGAGGAATGGCACGTGGTCTATCGTCAGTGTTATGGCGATCAGGCGCTCTGGATTCGGCCGTTGGTGATGTTTACCGAAACCGTACGCTTAACCGATGGGACTGAGGTTGCGCGCTTTGAGCTGGAGCCTGATTCCCGTTGCTGACTCGGGATCTGCCGCGCCCGTTGACCGAAGCGCGGTTATGACGAGCTACCAGAAGCGATCCATGTCTTTGGATAACTGGTCGGTAAGTTTGTGGCGCTTGGGTTCTACTTCTACGATCAGTGTTTGTAGTTCGGCCAGGCGTTCTTTCTTCATGATGGGTGATAAGGCTGAGCCAACCAGCAGGGCTTTGGCATGTTTGAAGTGAGACAGGGCAACCAGTGGTTCTTCGCGGTCTTTATAGCGTATACCCTGGGACATGTGTGCACCGACCACAACGCTGACCTTCATCAGGTATAGTTCTTGCTGGTAGCTGCGGGCGAGGCTGACGGTGAGTTTTCCGTGACGAGCCATCTGCAGGATCAGCTTTTCAGAAAAATTTATATAAATCTGGGCACGTTTTAGGGATTTGTCACTGGCGAATGCGGCGTCGTCGGCGACGGTGTTGTCGGCGCCATTTTTCTGCTCAGTCAGATCGGCATACAGGGGTGAGTCGGGTGCCAGCATTCCGACCTCTTCGATCTGCGACATGGCGTGTTCATCAATTTTATGGACGATGTCGGATTTGCAGTTGGCTTCCCGAAGTACACTCAGGGTCTGGATGGTGTGTTCTGCCTGTATAGACAGGAATTTGAGGCGTTCTTCTTTGGCTTTTTGTTGTTGTTCTCGGGTGGCGATGATGTAGTTGGCAGTCAATGCAATGACACCCACAACAGCCAGAAGGACAACATACATAATATTATCTAGCATAAGTAACGATATATCTCATCCAGGGTTGAGTAATCATGTGAAATTGCAGGGCTATTTTCCACTGAAGTTCCGGTATGGTAAAGCTGGAATCACCAGGTAACTGTACAAATTTAAGTGGAAAATTGGAATCCGCTGCTTGACCCCTGACCTTTGTGCACTTATATATGCACCCAGTTTTGGTCACTGTTGTTGCCACAATTATTTCCTGTTTCCTTGAAGGACTTGGATTCTATGGGTAAATCGCTCGTTATCGTCGAGTCACCCGCAAAAGCGAAGACTATTAATAAATACCTCGGCAATCAGTTTGTTGTGAAGTCCAGTGTGGGTCATATTCGTGACCTGCCGACGAGTGGTGGGGCGAGTAAGTCCGACCCGAAAGAGCGTGCGCGTCAGGCGGCAATTACACGTAAGTTGTCGCCGGAAGACAAAGTTATTCACCGCAAACGCAAAGCAAAAACACAGCTGATCAGCCGCATGGGTGTGGACCCGGAAAAAGATTGGGAAGCCCACTATGAAGTCCTGCCGGGTAAGGAAAAGGTAGTCGACGAGCTGAAACGGTTGGCAAAAAATGCCGATACTATCTATCTCGCGACCGATTTGGACCGCGAGGGGGAAGCCATCGCCTGGCACCTGCGTGAGGCCATCGGTGGTGATGATAGTCGTTATCGCCGTGTTGTGTTTAATGAGATCACCGAAAAAGCGATTCAGGGTGCCTTTGAAGCTCCGGGTCAGCTGGATATGGCGCGGGTTAATGCGCAGCAGGCACGCCGGTTTCTGGATCGTGTTGTCGGCTATATGGTGTCTCCTCTGTTGTGGGAAAAAATCGCTCGCGGCCTGTCTGCCGGGCGTGTGCAATCTGTTGCGGCCCGGCTGGTCGTTGAGCGTGAGCGTGAGATCCGTGCGTTTATCCCGGAAGAGTACTGGGAGATTCATGCAGATACGCTGACAAGCGTTGAAGAGCCGCTGCGGCTGCAGGTTGCCAAGCGCAATGGTGAGAATTTCCGGCCTAACTCTGAAGAGCAGGCCCTGGACTCTCTTGCTGGCCTGGAGGGGGCTACGTTTGAAGTTATCAAACGTGAAGACCGTCCGACCAGTAGTAAGCCCTCTGCGCCGTTTATCACCTCAACGTTGCAGCAGGCTGCCAGTACCCGGCTGAGCTTTGGCGTTAAGAAAACCATGATGATGGCCCAGCGCTTGTATGAAGCGGGTTACATCACGTATATGCGTACCGACTCCACCAATCTGAGTGCGGATGCTGTGGCGGCTTGTCGCGACTACGTGCTCACGCATTATGGTGATGCGTACCTGCCAGAAAACCCGAATCGCTACAGCAGCAAAGAGGGAGCTCAGGAGGCGCATGAGGCCATCCGTCCGTCGGATATGGCCGTGCTGGCAACAGATCTTAAGGGTATGGACCGCGATGCGGAGCGCCTGTATGACCTGATTCGACGTCAGTTTATCGCCTGTCAGATGATGCCTGCCAAGTACACCAGTAGCCGTATCCAGGTGAAAGCCGCAGAGTTTGAACTGACCACTAAGGGTCGTATTCTGCGCTTTGATGGCTATACCCGGGTTATGCCGCCGAAAGGGGGCAAGGGTGATGAGGATTTGTTGCTGCCGGATGTTAACGGTGGTGATGTACTGAACATGCAACAGCTGGACCCGCGTCAGCACTTTACCAAGCCAACGGCGCGTTTCACTGAAGCCAGCCTGGTTAAAGAGCTGGAAAAACGGGGTATTGGCCGTCCGTCCACCTATGCATCGATTATTTCTACGATCCAGGATCGTGGTTATGTTGAGGTTCAGAACCGTCGCTTTTATGCCCGTAAAATGGGCGATATAGTCACTGAACGTCTGATTGAGAACTTTGCTGATCTGATGGACTATAGCTTTACGGCGCGGATGGAGGAGTCGCTGGATGATGTAGCGATGGGAGAGGAAGATTGGAAAAATCTGCTCAACCGTTTCTATGTAGAGTTCCAGGCAACACTGGAAACGGCGCAGGGTGAAGAGGGCGGTATGCGCCCGAACAGCCCGACCGAAACCAGTATTGATTGTCCGGAATGTGGTCGCAAGATGATGATTCGTACCGGCAGCACCGGGGTTTTCCTTGGCTGCTCCGGTTATGCCCTGCCGCCAAAAGAGCGCTGTAAGGCGACGATCAATCTGGTGTCCGGTGATGAAGTGGTCAGTGTGGATGGCGACGATGAAGAAGAGTCCCGTATTCTTCGTAACAAACATCGCTGTAAACTCTGTGACTCGGCCATGGACTCTTACCTGATTGATGAGAAGCGTAAATTGCATGTCTGTGGTAATAACCCGGACTGTGCTGGCTTTGAGGTTGAGTCCGGTGAGTACCGGATTAAGGGTTACGATGGGCCATCGCTCGAGTGTGATAAGTGTTCGGCAGAAATGCAGCTGAAAACGGGCCGCTTTGGCAAGTTCTTCGGGTGTACCAATGCCGAGTGTAAAAACACGCGTAAGCTGCTGAAAAGCGGTGAGGCTGCGCCACCAAAGATGGACCCCGTGGCGATGCCTGAACTGCAGTGTGAAAAGGTAGAGGATACCTACGTGCTGCGCGATGGCGCTTCAGGATTGTTCCTGGCGGCCAGTCAGTTCCCGAAAAACCGTGAAACCCGTGCCCCCAAAGTTGCTGAAATCTTGCCGCATCAGGCAGAAATTGATGCCAAGTACACGTTCCTGTTCTCGGCACCGACCCATGACCCGGATGATAATCCGAGCGTGATTCGGTACAGCCGAAAGACTAAAGAGCAGTATGTGATGACGGAGCTGGAAGGCAAGGCAACGGGCTGGAAGGCGTTTTTCGCTGATGGCAAGTGGCAGGAAGAGCTACCAAAGAAAAAGGTAACGCGCAAAAAGACGGAAGACTGAGCGCGGTAACCGTATGGATGGCGTCGCACAGCTGTGCGACGTCCCATTAAGGGATTAATTGCAAGCAGGAGTAACTATGAGCTGTGTCTATCTGGCGCGTACTAACCAGAAACTGAACTTCGCCCGTATCCACCTGGATGCGTTGCGTGGGGGTTGTCAGTCGACAGGTTGGAACAAGCATATACTGATCGAATCCTATAATGAGTCAGTGCTGTTTCATCTGGCCTCAGCTTATGGTGCTTTCCTGCGTGAAATCGCAGAGCGTTACCAGCTGGATGTGTCCCACATCGATGGTTACCGGACACTGGCAGATGATCTTGAAAACAGTGGCCAGGAGTGCCCTGAGCTGAAAGAGCTGAGTGTTCTGGAAGCTGAACAGGGTAGCTGGTTGCACAAGATGATTCATGCCTATGAGGCGTGCTGGCGGGCGACGGATAAAGCGGCCCCGGTTAATGCTTCTAGCAGCCTGTCTGAAATCCATGTGGCTCAGGTTAACCCTGATCACACGGATGAGAGTGCCATCGTTGAAGAGTACCAGGGCTGGCTTGATGCGCTGCGTGATCTGATTGACCGTCAGCGTACGGGTATGCAGGAGTGGTGAAACAAGGTGTCTGATACCTTCAAGAAACACGGTGAGACCGAAGAAGAGCTATTGCTGGAAATTATTCAGCTGGATAATGGAGATCTTGCGCTACGTCGTGCTGATCAGCCTGAAGATGCACAGCCCATGTTGCATGTCGGGGTGTCTGACGAGTTGCGTGAGGTCATGCAGGAGCGTTATGTGGATATCGCGCGGGTCATGTTGACCGCCGGGGTGAAGCTGATGGCTGAAGCGGGATTTGTGGGTGATGATACTGCCCAGGTGCCTCAGCCAACGGTGCACTGAAAGCCGTTTTCTGCTGATACAACAAAGCCGACCCCCGGGTCGGCTTTGTTGTATCCTGGGCTCAGTCCGTCAGGACTGCGTTGCCGGGTGTAGTTACGGCATCGGTCGATCGGTCGAGGCGAAAATAATAAATTACAGCAGTTCATTCCGGCGGATTACGCCAACACCCAGTCCTTCAATTGACAGCGTCTGTTCGCGAAGATCGATAACGATGGGCTCAAACTCTTCGTTTTCGGCAATCAGTTGCACCATGTGACCATCCTGCTTGAAGCGTTTGACGGTGACTTCTTCATCTAGCCGGGCCACAACAATCTGGCCATCACGTGCCTGGTTGCACTGATGCACTGCCAGCAGATCACCGTCCATAATGCCGATATTTTTCATGCTGGAGCCACGTACCCGCAGCAGGTAGTTGGCGTTGGGGTGGAAAAACTCGGCGGAGATCGTACAGTGATCTTCGATATGTTCCTGGGCCAGAATCGGGTTGCCAGCGGCAACCTGACCGACGATAGGCAGGCCTTCGTTCGCGGCTTCAAGCTCGGGCACCCGGATGCCACGGGAGGTGCCTGGGATGATCTCGATGGCGCCTTTGCGGGCCAATGCTTTCATGTGTTCTTCGGCGGCATTGGCAGAGCGGAAGCCCAGCTCTTTGGCGATGTCAGCACGCGTGGGCGGGAAGCCTGTGTCCAGAATGTAGGTTTTGATGCATTCCAGTACTTCCGTTTGGCGTTGGGTCAGCTTCATTGTGGATCCCGCTCATCTTGGTTGTCTGTACAGTTACTGTGATTATATACAGGTGTTTTTTGCTGTAAAGCCGGTTCTGTTTAAATATCCAGTAGTTTGCTAGACTCTCAGCTCTGAAAATATGGCTTCCAGGCTGGGTTTTTCAGAGTCAGGGGCGCGCTGTTCAGGCGTTGTCCAGGTTCTATTTCGCGCCTGCTGCCGTGCCTGTTCGGACCGGTTGAGCGGTGTAATATCCGGATTTACGACGCCAGTGCTAAGTAACGATCTCAAGAAAAAGATCCAGACCGCCTACAGTACGTTTTTAAAAAACAGGTCTCTCAACCCGCGTAGCGGCCAGAAGCATATGATTGCCGAGGTGGCGAAAACCCTGGCCCGTGCCGACGGCAGTGGTGAGCAGCAGGGGGAGAATATCTGTGTGCTGGAGGCCGGAACCGGAACCGGTAAAACCATTGCCTATCTGCTGGCCTCGATACCTGTGGCGCAGAAACAGGGTAAAAAAGTGGTGGTTTCCACCGGGACAGTGGCGCTGCAGGAACAGCTGGTGATGAAAGACCTGCCCCAGCTGATCTCCGATTCGGGCATCAGTACCACCTATTCACTGGCCAAGGGTCGGGGGCGGTATTTTTGCGTCAGCAAGGCTGAAGCGGTGCTGGAATCCCAGGGCGAGCTGGGCCAGATGGCGCTGTATGCCGATGAAGTGGCACAGCGGCTGGATGGTGATCAGGTGGCCTGGTATCAGGATCTGCTGAACCGTTTTGCGTCGGGTAACTGGGATGGCGATCGTGACAGCCTGAGTGAGGCGGTGGAAGAGGCTGAATGGCGGCCGATGACCAGCGATCATCTACAATGTACCAACCGCCGTTGTTCTAACTTCAGTGTCTGCCCGTTTTTTAAAGCTCGGCAGGAGCTGGACAAGGTTGATCTGATCGTCGCTAATCATGACCTTGTGCTGGCAGACCTTTCACTCGGTGGCGGGGCGATTCTGCCAGAACCGGCGGAAACGATTTATGTGTTCGATGAAGGTCATCACCTGGGCGTGAAAACCACCAGTCACTTTGCCTATAGTCTGCGGGTGCGCTCCAGCCAGCGCTGGCTTAACAGCAGTACCCGACAGCTGAGCAAGTTGCTGACCGATTGCTCCCATCAACTGGTGTTAGCCGATTGCATCGAAAAGCTGGCTCAGCCGTATAAAACGATGGAAGAGCAGCTGGAGCTGTGGCTGCTGATGATGGAGCAGCTGTTTGTTGATCGTAAAGATGACCGTGATGCACGGATCCGCTTTGCGCAGGGCCTTATTCCTGATGAGCTGACGGTGATCGCCAAAGCCTTTGCTCAGGTTGCCGAGATAGCCGTCGCCAAATTTGAACAGATAGTTGATCTGCTCAAAGAAGCAATGGATGGCGAGCTGGCCGATATTCCCCGTGATATGGCGGAGTTATGGTATCCGCAGGTTGGGGTGTTTGCTGCGCGTATGCAGGGCATGTACTGGCTGGCGCAGGCCTGGGCAACTCCTGATGTACCGGGTGAGTCACCAACGGCACGCTGGGTTACCCGTATTGATAGCCTGGATGGTGTAGACTTTGAGTGTCGTAGCAGTCCGGTGTCGGCTGCCCAGACGCTGCAGGAACATCTGTGGAAACATTGCCATGGGGCGGTGATTACCTCGGCGACGATTACGGCGCTGGGTCGGTTTGACCGGGTACTGAATGATCTGGGGTTACCGGCGGGCACGACCTGTCGCCAGCTACCGAGCCCGTTTAATCACCAGCAGGCGGCAGAGCTGTATATTCCGGCGATGGACTATGATCCTAAAGACCCGGATCAGCATACCGAGGCGGTGACCAAGTTCCTCGCCGAGGCGTTGCCACAGGCCCGTTCGACACTGGTATTGTTCAGTTCCTGGCGACAGATGCTGTCGGTGCTTGAACGAATGCCCGATTCCATTAACAATAGCGTGCTGGCCCAGGGCCAGATCGGTAAGCAGGAAATTCTCACCCAGCACAAGGCGCGGGTAGATGAAGGCAAGGCCAGCATCATTTTTGGGCTGGCATCGTTTGCAGAAGGGGTGGATCTGCCTGGTGATTATCTCACCGAAGTGATCATTGCCAAGCTGCCATTCAGCGTCCCGGATGACCCGGTTGATGCCACCATGGCAGAATGGATTGAAATGCGCGGAGGTAACGCCTTCGCTGAGTGGTCGGTACCAATGGCATCGATGCGCCTGACACAGGCGACTGGTCGATTGCTACGTACGGAAGCTGATAGCGGACGCATTGTCCTGCTGGACCGACGTTTGATTACCCGGCGCTATGGTCGACAATTGCTCGACGCACTACCGCCGTACAGACGTAATTTTGCCTAACCAACGAGAATCAAAACGTTGAGCACAGAACAATCAGTATCGCAGCAGACCTCTGCTGACAGCAATGACAGAAACGAAAAGCGTAACCCGCGTCGCCGTCGTCGCCCGGGTAGT
>JAIBDV010000254.1 GCA_024686055.1 Neptuniibacter sp. | reverse complement strand
GCTTACCCTTGTAGCAGCGCGCTCCGCGCGCGTCAGGTATTGGCACAAGGCCCGGACGTTCGCGGAGCGAACGGCTACAGAACCTCAGACCTCGACTTGCCCTTGTAGCAGCGCGCTCCGCGCGCGTCAGGTATTGGCACAAGGCCCGGACGTTCGCGGAGCGAACTGCTACCAAGCCTCAAACCTCAGCTTGCCTTTGTAGCAGCGCGCTCCGCGCGCGTCAGACGCTGGCGGAGGGCCTGGGTGTTTGTAGTGGTGTGAATGTACGAAAGACAGGCGGGGTCAGGAAGCGGGGTGCTGGTGCTGTTCAACCGCCATCAGGTGACGGTATTTACGCAGGGTGATGGGGGAGTCGAGCAGGCGGGTCAGTTCTTGCGCATTAAAGCAACGTTGCTGCCGGATAACCGACAGTAGCTGCGAGTTCTCAAATTCGAACCGGTCGCCCACTTTAATGCGGTTAACCAGTGTTGCCCAGATCAGGTCTGACGCCAACGCTCGCTCTAACTGATTCATCATATCCACTCAATCACTCATTCTTCGCCCATGCATGCACCTTTCTTGAAAATCTCTGCCTGGCGGGCGACAAAGTCAACCTTTCGGGCTTCGAGGGTACGAAGGTACTGCGCGCTTGCGTCTATGCCAGGGCTTGAGGCCAGGAACTCGGATGTGTCTTTCACGATACGTTCAAGCTGACGGGCGAGGGTCCTTAAGCGATGGTATGAGGTGCCAAAAGCTGCCTCCATCGATTGCCGGGTTAATCGGTGCTGCGTTTTACTACGCGCCGAATTAACCAGATCAGCAAAATGTCCCCACTCGGTATCGCCCAGTATGTCCTGTATCAAAAACACCAGAATTCGGTCATCGACTTCATTAAGGAAAAAGGCCAGAAAAGCCGCTCTGAAGTCGTCCGCTACTAGATATTTACCAGGGAAAGTCGAAATTCCGGCGCACGGCGTCACGCCTGAATGGGGGCTTTCAATAGATTGCCCAGCCTCGACATCCTGCATCAGGATAGAGTTGAGCGCCATCGCAGAGCTAATACACTCCGGTTCAGCAATAACCTCAGGCATCGGTTGCGCGGGGGTAAAGTCTGCCAGTTGAGAATGAACGGTAGCCAATACATCATCCACCGGGTCCGGTTCCAGCGCGTTAAGTAACTGATCAACGGGATTCTCTGCATCCTCATCCCGGTATAAAGGCCGCCCGGGCTGGGCATCGAGAGAGACCATTTCTGGCGGCTGGTTCGCATGTAGCTCTTCAATCATGCCTTCCAGCCGTTGGCGACTGGACGGGTTATCCGGGTTGAAGAGATGGTTTTTCAGCTTCTGTGGCAGCTCGCCGCTGCGTGTCAGCAGAAAGCCCGGTGTGGTGCGGGCAAAATTACCGACCGCCGTTTTGACCCGATCAACATCGGTTTGCAGCTGGTTCAGCAACGTTTGCTGACTGATCTGAGCCGCGTCATTGCCGAAAATCCAGCTCTGCTGCGTCGGGTGTTGCTGCGCAATCGCAAGCACCTGCCCGATCGCCCGGTCCACCTTACCCAGCTCCATCAGCCGGTTCGGAGTAACCGGTTTATTCCAGTAGAGGCTCAGGTTCTCCGCATCCAGCGTAGGCCGCGCATCGGCGATAAAATTCAGGAACCGGCTCACCAGCGCCCGAAATACCCGTTGCCAGTCAGCGTTACCTGCATGACAAAGCGGACTAAGTTCTTTCTTTATATTGGTCAGCGCCCGCACGAGCTGCGGTGCCTGGGTGGCATAGGCCAGCCCCATAAACGAACAGACATCGCCGGTAATCGTAAGCCACCAGGTGGAACGGCACTGAAACGATGCCAGAATTCTGCCCTGCTCATCGGCAAGAGGTGTAAGCAGCGTATCGGGCGAACGCCCTTCAACCAGCTGCTGCCACAGGGGGGCATGATCACCCGCAGGCGTCACGTTCATCGCGACGGCAAGGGTGCGAGCCGCTGTCTTCTTTACCTCACCCCAACGGCCGTTGTAGAAATAACTGCCATGTATTGCCATATCAAACTCCGATGATATTCCGTCATAAATCCGTGAATAGTCGGTACCTGATATCACAATCAGCCTTCGCTGAAGGCCCAGTGGCAGTAACAGCATGTCCTTATCTGAGTGTGGGGTTCGACGCGAGCATCGCCCCAGGACGGTGATGGGTATAGCAACCTTAATCAACACCACTGGCCATACCGTCATGCGGCCAGCAACATCATGCACTCTCTTCTGTCTTCCACGGTATCAACAAGCACCGTAAGCGTTTGGAGTGTTTGGTACAGGGATGGTTCAGTGGTTTATTGAATGGGGAGGGGGATATTGACTTAGCCATGGAGGCCTGGCCAATACACCGCACCGATATATCCCCAACCCTCTGATTCTGCTAGATTAGCACCCGGTTATTCGATGTATTCCAGTGGCAGCTGTTGTGTGAATTAAAGGCTTTGCTTCACACCTGTTCGCAGAGAAAGCCCTGCCTCAAAGGCGATAACCCCAGAGCCCTGCCGTAAGACAGCAGGTTACCGTTGATGCAAATGCAGAGTAAGTGCCCCAGCTATGGACGTCAGACAGTTACGCTTAAACAATCTAGGCTGCTTTGCGTCGCTGGACGTACCGCTGGCACCCACACCCCAGACAGACTCTAACGTTACCGTATTTGTCGGTAATAACGGCGCGGGGAAAACCTCAATTCTGAAAGCGCTGGCAACATCTCTCAGCTGGTTTGTCGCCAGGCTCGGTAATGAAAAAGGCAACGGTAGCCCACTTCCTGAAGACGTGATTCTTAATTGCCACGCCTCTGCGGCTATTGAAGTTTTCGTTTCCGATAACAGTGATAATTACCCGCAAGGCGAGGGCACGGCTGAAACCAGCCAGTACCGCTGGATGCTGGCCAAAACCCGTAAAGGCAAAAAAGCAGCCTATAGCAGCCAGCTGGGGCCACTGTCCGAACTGGCAGGTCATTACCGTGAAATGCTGACAGTAAACGACAACACCAGCCTGCCTTTGATCGCATTTTACCCGGTAGAGCGGGTCGTGCTGGATATTCCGCTGAAGATCAAAGCCAGACATAGTTTCAGACAACTGGATGGCTATGATAACTCTCTGAATCAGGGGGTAGATTTTCGCCGGTTTTTTGAGTGGTTCAGAGAGCGGGAAGATACAGAAAACGAGTCAGGCGTTTCGAAGGAAGCGCTGGATTTACTACGGGCCACGGTTGAAAAAGACAGTGCAGCCTGGCAGGCGCTGGAACAACTGGAAGCTACATCTGAAGACCCGCAATTATCAGCAGTACGTACAGCCATCAGTAATTTTATGCCGGGCTTTAGTAACCTGAAAGTACGGCGTAAACCACGCCTGCATATGTCGATAGATAAAGGCGGTGAGACATTTAACGTACTTCAGCTCTCACAGGGTGAAAAATCACTGATGGCACTGGTCGGCGATATTGCCAGGCGCCTGGCGATGATGAACCCTGATCTGCCCAACCCTTTACAGGGTGACGGCATCGTACTGATAGATGAACTCGATATGCACCTTCATCCGAGCTGGCAGCGATCAGTGATTAGCCGACTGACAGACACCTTCCCCAATTGTCAGTTTGTGCTAACGACGCACTCACCACTGGTGATCAGCGACTGTAAAGATGTGCTGGTGTATGCCTTGGCAGATGGCCAGCTGACGGCAATACCTTCTCAATACGGCCAGGATGCCAATACCGTACTGCTGGAGGTGATGGATACTCATATTCGTAATGTTCAGGTTGCGGGCAAGCTGAATGATCTGCTGGATCTGATTCAGGGCAGTCAGCTCGATGCGGCCAGCACACTACTGAACGCACTGGCCGACGAACTACCGGACTCAAATCTGGAAATATCTCGCGCCCGGTTATTATTGCGCAAACAGGAACTACGCCGTGCAAAAGATAAATAAAGGTCCGCAACCCGCCAGCCTGACGGCATGGAAGCGGGCGCATCCCAGCGGTAATTACAAGCAGTTAACGGAAGTCGAGCGGCAGGACATCCGTCATACCTGTAGCCAGGAGCAGTTCTATCTATGTGCCTACTGCTGCCAACAGATCAGCGGGCAGCAAGCTGACACGATGAATGAACACATTGAAGCACGAAGGCTAGCACCTGAACGTAGCCTTGATTTCTCTAATATTGTCGCCAGTTGTACAACTCCCCATCAATGTGATGCCGCGCATGGCTCACAACAGCTGCCCTTGACGCCGTTGATGGACGCTTGTGAAACCGAACTACGTTTCAAATTAAGCGGTCGAGTGGAAGGTCTGACAGAGCGAGCTAGCGATATGATCCAGGTGCTGAACCTTGGCAGCAATGAAGCCAGCAACAAGGCTCTGGTAGAGAAACGTAAGCAACTGGCTGCAGCCTTACTCTGGGAAAGTGGTGTGGACCCGGAAGATAGCCTTGAAGACGATGACCTGATACAGCTGGTCATCGATGACCTTACCGAGCCCGAAGATGGCAAACTGAAACCCTTTGCCCCCGTGGTCGTGAACATCCTTCAGCATTGGCTTTCAGCGCCGCTGTAAACAACTATATTCGACAAGCCAGTACCCATATTCCGCACAAAACCGGCCCCTTCACCCCAGCGCCGCAGCCGCCTGATCACGGGTGAAAAACTCCTCACAGCGAATAAAGCCAGCCACCACTGAGTGTTTAATGGCGGTTACCCGGCCTTCCGGGCTACGGGTGATGACCACCTCATCATCCAGCCCATCCAGCAAGTGCAAAGAAGCGCAGCGGCCATCGCGGGTGCGGGACAGGTAAATTTTGCCGGTTTCCAGATCCTGAAAGGCGGGTTTGAACCCTTCAGAACGATTCTCCTCGCTGACACCGCCGGTGCCGCTGTAACGTCGGTTGTCATTGATAAGAGTCTGCTGAGGCTGGTTGGCCAACTCCGCCAGGGGCAGGGCGTTCACTGCGCAATCAGTGCTTTTCATTGGCTTATCTCATGTACGCTAAAAGGTCAGGTTCTGGCGGGCGGTACTGGCCAAGTGTCTATCACCGGGTGCTGGCTGCCTGCTCAGTCGCTCTGTATGGGTT
>JAIBDV010000066.1 GCA_024686055.1 Neptuniibacter sp. | reverse complement strand
GATCTGGATATGGACATAGCCTTCCAGGAAGACAGCATCTACCGCCGTAACCGTCGGCTGGTGGTGTTTGATATGGACTCCACCCTGATTGAAGCTGAAGTGATTGACGAGCTGGCCAAGCGGGCTGGTGTCGGTGAGCAGGTGATCGCTATTACTGAAGCCGCCATGCGTGGTGATATCGACTTCAACGAAAGCTTCCGTCGCCGGATGGCGTTGCTTAAAGGGCTGGATGAGTCGGTACTGGAAGATATCGCCGAAAATCTGCCGATGACCGAAGGGGTGGAAGAGCTGGTGTCCAACCTCAAGGCGCTGGGCTTCAAAACAGCCATTCTGTCAGGCGGTTTTACCTACTTTGCCGAGCATCTGCAGCGCAAGCTGGGCTTTGATTACATCCATGCCAATACCCTGGATATCAAGGATGGCAAGGTGACCGGTGAGGTGGTGGGCACTGTCGTGAATGGTGAACGTAAAGCCGAACTGTTGCGGGAGATTGCAGCAAACGAAGGGATTCGTCTGGAGCAGACCATTGCCGTTGGTGATGGTGCGAATGATCTGCCAATGCTGTCGATTGCCGGGCTGGGCATTGCGTTTCGGGCCAAGCCACTGGTTCGCAAGAGTGCCAAGCAGGCGATCTCTACGCTGGGTCTGGACGGTATTCTGTACCTGATCGGCTTCCGCGACCGGGATACCCTGAATTAAGCTGACAGGCGCTGATACAGAGGCTCGCTAAGGCGGGCCTTTTTTACGTCTGCTGATTATGGGTTCGGTTGTGTCCGGCTAGCTATCACTGGCAAAGAGGCTGCTACGAAGAATCTTAGATCCAGTTTTTGATAGTGCAGAAATAGTTCATGAATGGCATGGCGTATTATGAAAGTGCAAAAATTATTTTTGATTAACAGGAAGGGTTGTTGATGTAGATAGATGAAATATTGATGAGGCAATACTGAGTCTGAAGATATTTATAAATCAGAGAGAATACAGAAAATTTGAAAGTGTAATTCTGGGAAGGTAATCAGAAGGAAGATCAGAGTGAGAAAAGAGAGTGGCTGGGGTAGGAGGATTCGAACCTCCGCATGCAGGAATCAGAATCCTGTGCCTTACCGCTTGGCGATACCCCAACAATGTTTTCACTCTTACAGCTCAGATGAGCTTTATTGCATTTTTACAGATGGTGGCAATGACGGGATTCGAACCTGTGACCCTCGCATTATGAATGCGATGCTCTAACCAACTGAGCTACATTGCCGTGATGTCTCCATCGAGCGAGGCGAATTATTCCCTAATGGCCGGTTAGCGTCAATGCCTTTATTCAAAAAAAGTGACAATTTATCTGTTTTTTATTGCCGCTGGTTTTTATCTAACCAGTTGTTTTCTATATGTATTCGTTTTTGGCTGATTTATGAGCAAAGACTGCTGATCTCAGCACCTGGTGGTGCCTTAATGTCTCGGCTGGAACGAGTCTGCGTGGCTGGGGTGGGGTGAAAATGTGCGTCCCTGGCCGTGTTAACGGCCTTGCTGTTGTAGCAGGGGCTGCTCCTGCGGTGTCTGATTGCGTGAAAATGATAAGCCTGGCGTACTGTAAGGCTGTTTCGAAGGGGAGGGGTCTGCGTCTGGAATGCTTGTCAGCCATGTGCTGTGTTGAGCCGGTCTGGCCAGCAGACTGATACAAAAACGCCGCTCAGCAAGCTGAGCGGCGTTATGGATGGCTCTGGGCAGTGCTGGGCGTCAATGACGCCAGCCTTGCTTAAACGTTAAAGCGGAAGTGCATCACATCGCCATCTTTAACGATGTACTCTTTGCCTTCCAGACGCCATTTACCAGCTTCCTTGGCGCCCTGTTCACCGTTGAACTCGATGAAATCATCGTAGCTGACGGTTTCGGAGCGGATAAAGCCTTTTTCAAAGTCGGTGTGGATCACGCCCGCAGCCTGTGGTGCTGTCGCGCCCACTTCAACCGTCCAGGCGCGTACTTCTTTAACACCGGCGGTGAAGTAGGTCTGCAGGCCCAGCAGTTCGTAACCGGCGCGGATTACCCGGTCCAGGCCCGGTTCTTCCATACCAAGATCAGCGAGGAACTCATCGCGTTCTTCATCATCGAGTTCGGCAATTTCAGCTTCCAGCTTGTTACAGACCACAACGACACTGGCACTTTCTTTGGCCGCCAGTTCGCGTACGACATCCAGGTGCGGATTGTTGTCAAAGCCATCTTCATCAACGTTGGCGATGTACATGGTTGGCTTCACGGTCAGCATATGGAAGCCTTCGACGATGGCTATTTCATCATCATTCAGGTTCAGTGAGCGTACCGGCTGGCCTTCAGACAGATGCGGAATCAGGCGTTCCAGCATTGCTTTCTGTACCACCGCTTCTTTATCACCACCTTTGGCGGCACGCTGAACGCGGTACAGCTGCTTCTCTGCAGAGTCCAGATCAGCCAGTGCCAGTTCCATATTGATGATTTCAATATCGTCCATCGGGTCGATCTTGTTGGCAACGTGGATCACGTTTTCATCTTCAAAACAGCGTACAACATGGGCAATCGCGTCTGTTTCGCGGATGTTCGCCAGAAATTTGTTACCCAGGCCTTCACCTTTGGAGGCACCAGCAACCAGGCCAGCGATATCTACAAATTCCATGGTGGTTGGCAGTACGCGCTCTGGCTGAACAATCGCGGACAGTTTGTCCAGGCGAGGGTCAGGCATGGCAACCGTGCCAGCGTTCGGCTCGATGGTGCAGAACGGGAAGTTTTCGGCAGCGATGCCGTTTTTTGTCAGTGCATTGAAAAGAGTGGACTTACCAACGTTGGGCAGGCCAACAATACCGCATTTGAAACCCATGACTGTGGTCCTGTGATCGGGTGGAAAGCGATGGAAAAAGACTGTGGCAATCTGTTTGCATCGCGTCCCTGACGGGCTGTCAGGTTATGCTTTGAAGCTGTGGAGCTGGTTCATTGCTTTAGCCCATTCACCGCTAACGGCCAGATCGGTAAAGCGCAGCGCTTCATCAATGGCAGACTGGGTGTTGTTACGCTCAGCAACGTGGGCTTTGTTCAGTACATAGTTTGCGACCAGGTTACTCTGGCCTGGGTGGCCGATACCAAGACGTAAACGGTAGAAATTCTTGTTATTTCCCATTTTGCTGACGATATCACGCAGGCCGTTGTGACCACCGTGACCACCACCCAGCTTGAAGCGGGCAACGCCTGGGGGCATATCCAGCTCATCATGGGCGACAAGAATCGATTCTACGGGGATTTTAAAGAAGTTTGCCAGCGCGCCAACAGACTGGCCTGACAGATTCATGAATGTGGTCGGCACCAGCAGGTGGACTGGCTGACCCTCGATCATGGTTTTTGCGTAGTGCCCGTAGTATTTCTTCTCGGGCTGCAAAGGGGAGTGCAGTCGAGCAGCAAGCTGCTCGACGTACTCGGCACCGGCATTATGACGGGTGTTTGCGTATTTATCGCCAGGGTTACCCAGGCCAACAATCAGCTGAATCCGGTCTTTCATGCCAGTACCTCGTCAAACAGCTGGATTAACCAGCTGATTTCGCGCCACGTGGAGAGTATACGTAGCCGATAGACTGGTCGTGGTCAGCGCCGCGACGCAGAGCATCGATCTGTACACCTTCTGGTACGACGATGTCGGACAGGTGCAGGATCTGGCCGTCTTCAACAGCAGACAGCTCAACAGTCAGGGACTCTGGCAGGTTTTCTGGCAGGCAGATAACTTCAACCGTGTTTTTCTCAACGGCGAATTTAGCTGCAGTCTTAGCAGGTGCAGATGCTTCGAAGTTAGTGAAATCAACTGGTACGATGATTTTGATCTCGCCAGTTTTAGTCACACGCTGGAAATCGATGTGCAGGATAACCGGTTTAGCCGGGTGACGCTGCAGGTCTTTAACGATTACCTGTTCTTCTTTGCCGTCAACAATCAGTGTCAGCAGGGAGCAGAAGAACGCGTTGTTTTCGATCAGCTTGTTCAGCTCATTCGCAGCAATAGCGATGTTCGCCGGGTTTTTACGCTTGTCACCGCCGTAAACGACGCCTGGTACCAGATTTTCACGACGCAGGCGGCGGCTCGCACCTTTCCCTTCGTCTGCACGTGGGATTGCATTAACAGTAATAGTAGACATTTTTAAATCCTTATATAGCAAAACTGCAAAGCTCCGCGACCAGAACCTTGCAGCATTGTTGAGGCCGGAATTGGCCTGTTGTCGGCTGCCGTAGCAGCCGGCCAGCGGATGTTCTTAACGGAACATCGCGCTGATGGATTCTTCATTACACACACGGCGAACGGCTTCAGCCAGCAGTGGGGACAACGTCAGCTGACGAATCCGCGGGCAGGCTTTAGCTTCTTTGCTCAGTGGAATAGTGTCGGTAACAACCAGTTCGTCCAGCTCGGAGCTGTTCACATTCTTGATTGCAGGGCCGGACAATACAGGGTGTGTAGCGTAGGCAACAACCTTGGCAGCGCCTTTGGCTTTGAGGGCCTTGGCCGCTTTGCACAGGGTGCCTGCAGTGTCACACATGTCATCGACCAGCACGCAGGTGCGGCCTTCAACATCACCGATCAGGTTCATGACTTCGGCTTCGTTAGCCTGTTCACGACGCTTGTCGATAATCGCCAGCTCACAACCCAGTTGCTTGGCAACGGCACGGGCACGTACAACACCGCCTACATCAGGGGATACCACGATCAGGTTTTCGTATTCCTGATCCATGATGTCGTCCAGCAGGACAGGGGAGCCGTAAACGTTGTCGACCGGGATATCAAAGAAGCCCTGGATCTGGTCAGCGTGCAGATCAACTGTCAGTACGCGGTCAATACCCACGCCGGACAGGATATCAGCAACAACTTTTGCGCTGATAGCAACACGAGCAGAACGAGGACGACGATCCTGGCGAGCGTAACCGAAGTAAGGGATAACAGCGGTAACACGAGATGCAGAGGCGCGACGCAGAGCGTCAGCCAGCACCATCAGTTCCATCAGGTTATCGTTAGTTGGCGCGCAGGTAGACTGGATAATGAAAACGTCTTTACCGCGGACATTTTCCTGAATCTCGATAGCGACTTCGCCATCGCTGAAACGACCGACGTTAGCCTGACCCATTGGGATATCAAGGCGTTCGACAACTTTGGCCGCCAGCTCAGGGTTAGCATTGCCAGTGAAGACCATCATCTTGGACACGAGGAGCACCTTCTCGGTTTGATCGGTTGGAAGTGAAACTGGATTATGTACTGAAAGGAAGCCATTCATGATAATTGGCTGGGGTAGGAGGATTCGAACCTCCGCATGCAGGAATCAGAATCCTGTGCCTTACCGCTTGGCGATACCCCAGTAATATGTTGGAGGACTGGCCTCCCGTCTAAGAGGCGCACATTATCGTGAAGGGCCTATGTCTTGTCAATCACTTGGCGGAGATTTTTTTCCACTCGTGGATAATCAGCGTGATACGCAGTTTGTCACGGTGCAATACCAGCTTTTCCGGATAGCGGTTATCGGCACTGTAGCGCCGGTAGCTGATCTGCCAGCCTTGCTGTTGCAGGCTGGCAAGGCGGTTATTTTTGCGGCTTTCAGTATAGGGGCTGTCGGGAGCGGGCAGGCCACGTATCCACCAGGCCAGGTCGCGTACCGGCAGCTGCCAGCCCAGGTGTTGCTCCAGCAGGGCTTCGGGTGAGCGGGCCTGGTAAACCTGGCCATTAGCCTCCAGCCTGACCTGCTGGTCATCACCGTTAATCCGGGCGGCCTGGGCGTTAAAGGGGCCAAACAGGCTGATGTCATAACGCGTGCCGTTTTGTTGCCAGCTAAACCCGGCGCTGTCGCTTTGCTGTGGCGTGCGGATGCCCGCTTTGCCCAGCAGCTGCCAGTCCTGCATGGCTTCCATATAGCTGACGTATTGCGCCCAGCTTACGGGCGCTGGAGATTGTTCCGGCGCGCGTGGCTGGAGCTGGCTACAGCCGCTAAGGAACAGTGTCAGCGCGACCAGGCGGATAACATGCATCAATTAAAAACCCAGTTTATCGGCTACATCCTGCAGATAGCTGGAGTCCGGATTCGCTTCCAGGCTCTGTTTGAGTAGTGTTTCAGCCCGCGCAACCTGGCCCAGGGAGTGGTATACCTCAACCAGATGGCCTGCGACTTCAGGCTCAGGCAGCAGTTCGTGCGCCTGTTCCAGAAATGTCATGGCTTCTTCCGTCCGGCCCATGCGGAACAGGACCCAGCCCATGGAGTCCAGGGTAGCGGCATCCTCGGGTTTCAGCGCCAGCGCCTGGCTGATCAGTGCCAGGGCTTCGTCATAGCGTTCGGTATAGAGCGACATCAGATAACCCAGTGCATTCAGGGCCAGGGCATTATCGGGCTGCAAGCTTAAAATCTTGCGCAAATCCTGCTCGGCCTGAGGAAAGTCGCTGCTTTCAATCAGCATGGCCCGGGTATAAAGCAGGTGCGTTTCATCCGGGTATTCCTGCAGGGCATCTTCCAGAATAGCCAGTGCGTTATCGGTCAGGTCGTACAGGTGCAGCCATTCGGCTTCCAGTACAAACAGCTGTAACGCAATGTGTGGGTACTGCGCCCGGCCATCTGCGAGGACCTGTTGCAGGCGTTGTTGCTGTTCGGCGCTGTCGAGCAAGTTACTGATCCGGCTAAAAGCGGGGAACAGTTTTGGCCCACCGGTGACATTCAGGTAATGCGCCAGCGCAGCCTGAGGGTCGTCATTCTTTTCTGCGACATGGCCCAGATAAAATTCCGGGGTACTGTCTTTGGGATTGGTTTCCAGTAACCGGGTCAGCACCTGTCCGGCCTGCTCGGTACGTTCGGCATCCAGCATCAGCAGCGCGAGATACAGGTGAAGTTGGGGGTCGCGTGGGGTCTTGCTGATCATCTCCATCGCCGCTTTGGTGGCCGCGCTGTGATGCTTGTTGTCGAACTGAAGCTGGATAGAGATCAGCTTGAGCTGGCGGTTATCCGGATATTTTTTCAGTCCTTTCTTTACCACGGCCAGCGCGGTGCGAGTCTGATTGGTGGTCCGTAACAGGTCGGCTTTCTGTACCAGGATATCCAGCTGTTGCGGTGCCAGTTTTTCGGCGCTATCAAAGGCGGCCAGCGCTTCGCTAAACTTGCCCTGGCGGCGCAGTAAAACGCCATTGCTACGGTGCAGGTCTGCACTGTCAGGGGTGGCTTGCAGCTGTGTGCTGACCAGCTGTTGATAGGCGGTTACCGCAGCAGGTGGCATCTGGGCGACACGGCTGTCGATCAGTGCCAGGGTTTGCGGCTGGTTGTTTTTCAGTGCCTGTTCCAGCAGCGGCAGAGCTTCATCAAACTTGCCCTGAAGTAGCAGAATGCTGGCTGAAATCTGGTAGGGCTCAGCGTTATTCGGATCGGCTTTGATCCACAACTGAGCCGCCTGCTGGATGGGGGCAGGCTCACGCAGGTACTGGGCAATATGGGTTGCGCGTTCAGCAACACCGGCATCACCGGTCAGCCGGGATTGCTGCATATAGCCTTTCAGTGCCTGTGGAAACATACCGCGCTGGCCTGCAATCTCGGCCTGCAACAGTTGATACAGAGACTCACGGTTCAGCTCGCCGGGTTTATATTCCGGGGCGGGCAACGGTTCGAACTGGTAATGCGCCTGGTTAGACAGATTACTGCAGCCCGCTAATATTACAGCGCTACACAGCGCGAACAGAGGGATCAATTTCATAGACATTCTTAGTCAGCAGGTTAACGACACCGTGGTAACCCGGGCCTGATATGAGCCTTATTCGTGATTTTGACACTATAGATGAATAAGACACAAGATGTTAGAGACTGTTCCATTGGCCGAAAGATAAGGTAATTCGCCGGTCCTGACCGACCGTATGGCCGCCAGAATCGTACTTTGTTGATACAGAACCGGGCCAGAGTTTCCCGAAATTGCCGGTGGCGTTGTATCATTAACACTTTCGGGGTGAGCAAGGCAGGTGCGCAGCGGTCGTATGGCGCTATTAGCATTAGGAATTAACCATAAAACTGCTTCGGTAGAGGTGCGCGAACGCGTGGCTTTTGCACCGGAACAGATGGCAGATGCGCTGAGACAGGCGTGTGAGCAGGCCTCATTACAGGAAGTATCGATCCTGTCGACCTGTAACCGTACCGAGCTGTATTGCAGCACCAGTTTACCGGGGACCCGGGCATTACTGGAGTGGTTGGGGCGTTATCATAATCTCACTCTGGAGGCGCTGGAGCAGTGCTCCTATGTGCACTGGGATGATGAAGCTGCGCGCCATATGATGCGGGTGGCCAGCGGGCTGGACTCGCTGGTACTGGGCGAGCCGCAGATTCTGGGTCAGCTCAAATCAGCTCACGCGGTGTCGCAGGATCAGGGTGTGCTGGGCTCGGAGCTGGGTCGGCTGTTTCAGCAGACATTCTCGGTGGCGAAGAAAGTGCGTACTGATACGGCCATCGGAGAGAACCCGGTGTCGGTGGCCTATGCTGCTGTCAGTCTGGCGCAGCATATCTTTACTGACCTCAGTGAAAGTCGGGCGCTGCTGATTGGTGCCGGGGAAACCATTGAGCTGGTGGCGCGCCACCTGGCCAATGCCGGGGTCAAACATATGACCGTCGCCAACCGGACCCTGGACCGTGCCGTTGCACTGGCGCAGGAGTTTGATGGCGAAGCCATCCTGCTGGGGGATATTCCCGCCGCGCTGCCCACTGCTGATATCGTGATCGCCTCCACCGCCAGCCAGTTACCGCTTCTGGGTAAAGGTGCCGTGGAAACGGCGCTGAAAAAACGCAAGCACAAGCCGATCTTTATGGTGGATATCGCTGTCCCTCGGGATATCGAGCCGCAGGTTGCCGAGCTGGATGATGTCTACCTTTATACGGTGGATGATCTGCGCGAAGTGATCGAAGAAAACCAGCGTAGCCGACAAAGTGCCGCCCGTGAAGCCGAAGAGATTATTGAAGTCGGGGTGCATGAGTTTATGCGCCAGCTGCGTTCGCTGGCGGCGGTGGACACCGTCACCAACCTGCGCGGCCAGGCGGAAGCGATACGTGACGCCGAGCTGGAAAAAGCCCTGCAGCAGCTGAATAAAGGCAAAGATGCTGCCGGTGTGCTGGAGCAGCTGGCGCGTGGTATCACCAATAAAATGCTGCATCACCCTACCATTCAACTACGCAAAGCCAGTGCTGAAGGCCGTACCGACATGATCGGGCTGGTGTCTGAGCTGTACCAGCTGAGCAATGACGATAAGAACGCCTGAACATGAAAGAATCTATTCTGGCCAAGCTGGAAAAACTGCAGGACCGCTACGAAGAACTGGCAGCCCTGATGTCCGACCCGGGTGTGATCAATGATCAGAACCGGTTTCGTGAGTTCTCCAAAGAGTACGCTGAACTGGAGCCGGTGGTAAAAGCCTTTGCGGCTTACCAGGACGCCGAGGCCGACCAGGCTGAAGCGCAAGTCATGGCGCAGGACAGTGACCCGGACATGCGCGACATGGCCCGCGAAGAGCTCAACGATGCCAAAGCGCGCATCGAACAGCTGGAAGCACAGTTGCAGGTCCTGTTACTGCCCAAAGACCCTAATGACAGCCGCAACGTTTACCTGGAAGTCCGTGCTGGTACCGGTGGCGATGAAGCCGCGATCTTCTCCGGTGATCTGTACCGCATGTATGCCAAATTTGCCGAGACTCAGGGCTGGCGTATTGAAGTGATCAATGCCAACGAAGGTGAGCACGGCGGCTATAAAGAGCTGATCACCCGTGTGGTGGGGACCGATGTGTACTCCCGGCTCAAGTTTGAGTCCGGTGTGCATCGGGTACAGCGGGTGCCGGAAACCGAGTCCCAGGGCCGTATTCATACCTCAGCCTGCACCGTAGCGGTGATGCCCGAGATGGATGAAAGCGCCGCGATTGAGCTTAATAAGGCCGATTTGCGGGTGGATACCTTTCGTGCCTCCGGTGCCGGTGGTCAGCACGTCAACAAAACTGACTCCGCGATCCGCCTGACCCATATCCCCACCGGCGTGGTGGTGGAGTGTCAGGAAGAACGCTCGCAGCATAAAAACCGCGCCAAAGCGATGTCGCTGCTGGCGTCCCGTTTGCAGGCCGCCGAACAGGAGCGTAATGCCGCCGAACAGGCCGGGATGCGCAAAAGCCTGGTCGGCAGTGGTGACCGTTCCGAACGTATCCGCACCTATAATTATCCACAGGGCCGGGTAACGGATCACCGTATCAACCTGACGCTGTACAAACTCAATGAAGTGATGGCCGGTGAACTGGGCCATGTGGTGGAGCCGTTGATGGCTGAACACCAGGCCGAACAGCTGGGCTCGCTGTCGACAGCCGACTGACGCTGTTTCGCGCCATTGCAGTGAAGGTCGAAGCGGCCTTCACGCACCCCACCGTCAGCCACCACCGTGCATCTCAAGCACACCCCACCCACTCTATAGGCATAGCCCATGCGAATTGATCAGGCGCTGGCCCTCAGTGCGACCCTGCAAACGACCAGTGACAGTGCCCGGCTGGATATCGAACTGCTGCTGTGTGCGGTACTGGATAAGCCGCGCAGTTACCTGTTTACCTGGCCGGAGAAAAC
This sequence comes from Neptuniibacter sp., assembly GCA_024686055.1. Taxonomy (GTDB): domain Bacteria; phylum Pseudomonadota; class Gammaproteobacteria; order Pseudomonadales; family Balneatricaceae; genus Marinobacterium_C. The sequence continues at coordinate 5 of JAIBDV010000066.1, read as the reverse complement.
CCTGT
>JAIBDV010000418.1 GCA_024686055.1 Neptuniibacter sp. | reverse complement strand
CCTGTCTAAAACCAGCCAGCCTGATCATGATGTTGATTACCTGTTTGGTCAGGTCGCTATCGATAAAGCGTTTGTCGACTGGAGTGGTAACTGCGGTAACCTGACCGCTGCGGTCGGCGCATTCGCGATCAGCAAAGGTCTGGTGGATGCGGACCGTGTTCCTGAGAACGGTATCTGTGTGGTCCGTATCTGGCAGGCGAATATCAACAAAACCATCGTCGCGCATGTACCGATCACCAACGGTGAAGTACAGGAAACCGGTGACTTCGAGCTGGACGGTGTTACGTTCCCGGCCGCTGAAGTGCAGGTGGATTTCATGAGCCCGGTAGATGCTACCGACGCCATGTTCCCAACCGGCAACCTTGTTGATGATCTGGAAGTACCGGGCATCGGCACCTTCAAAGCCACCATGATCAACGCCGGTATTCCAACGGTGTTCCTGAATGCAGAAGATATCGGTTACACCGGTACTGAGCTGCAGGAAGCGATCAACGGTGATCCGGCAGCACTGGAACGTTTCGAAACCATCCGTGCACACGGTGCTGTGCGTATGGGTCTGATCAGCGATGTATCTGAAGCTGCAGCTCGCCAGCACACGCCTAAAGTGGCGTTTGTAAATAAGGCGGCTGACTACGTATCTTCCAGCGGTAAAGAGATCGGCAGCGCGGATATCGACCTGAACGTACGTGCACTGTCCATGGGTAAACTTCACCATGCGATGATGGGTACAGCAGCAGTAGCCATCGGCACAGCGGCAACCATTCCAGGCACACTGGTGAACTTGGCAGCGGGTGGCGGTGAGCGTGAAGCTGTGACCTTTGGCCATCCTTCAGGCACCCTGAAAGTCGGTGCTGAAGCCAGTGAAAACGGCGGCGACTGGACAGTTAACAAAGTATCTATGAGCCGCAGTGCTCGTGTACTGATGGAAGGCTGGGTACGTATCCCGGGTGATTCCTTCTAAGGGCGATGCCCTGAACGTTTAAATTTGAAGTCCCCAAAGTGTGTGGTGGGTTAACCTATCATTGCCCACCATTCTGGTACTTCATTCAGCCCCGCCTTGGCGGGGTTTTTTTATGCCTGCCTGTTATTATGTCTGGCTGTTGAGCGCTGGGTGATCCAAAGGGCATTGAGCGTCAGAGAGCATAGCTGAGTGTCGGCCCTTTTTATCGGTTGGGTCAGTTAGAAACAAGAATGAGCAAGGAATAGTAGGACCTGTAGGTCTTTATTTATGAGAATTTTAAAAACTGCATTTCATCCTGCGCTGAAGGGCAATCAGTACTCGAGGTAGTTTCTTGCTTCGGCATCAAGAAGCGAACCGTATACAATTGGCTGGCACGTTATCGGGCAGCAGGGGTGACGGAATAGAGTCTGGATCTGGCCGGATGTAAGTTGCGTGACTGCAACAGGCCTTGTACTTTCAGAGCACTCGCATCAATGTGATCCTGCTTTCAGGGCACTGCCATGTCTATGCGTTATAACTTTAGGTTTAGGATATCTGTTCGTGACCAACAAATCGTATACCCACCTTAGCTGGGGTATTGCCGTTGTGGCTGCTATTGCCGGGATTTTAAGCACTGTGGCAGTAACCGCAGGGGATAGTGCAGGCCGGGTGAATCTGATGTATCTCGTGCTGCTATACGTGGTGGTGCCGCTGTTTTCGTTGTTGTTGCTAGCGCTGTTCTCTGCCTTGAGAAAGCCCCCGCTGCTGGTTGGGGCGCTCGCCCGGTTGTCTCTCTGGCCCAGTTCATGGCGTGACGCGCTGCCGGAGCTAAAACGTGAACGGCGCTTTCAGCCCTGGTTATTCTGCCAGAGCCAGAAAGCGATGCTGTCGTTTAACCTCGGCTGTCTGGTGTCATTTGTCACTCTGCTGCTGTTCAATGATCTGTCGTTTGTCTGGCGTAGCACCTTACTGACAGCCGAAGATATCTATCCGTTTCTGGCTGTAGTTGCTGCGCCTTGGGCGTTTATCGACAGTGCTCAACCTGCACTGGAGCTATTGGTTAGCACCCGTGATTCTCGGTTGGTGGCGCATCCGGTGGGAGGTGCTGAGTACGGTTTATGGTGGAAATTCCTGGTGGCGGCACAGTTGTGTTACGGCATTCTGCCCCGG
>JAIBDV010000144.1 GCA_024686055.1 Neptuniibacter sp. | reverse complement strand
GGGTTTGGCTGGAATGGTGCCTTCCGGCAGCTTCCAGATCTTCTCGGCGATATCGCGGTGGGCTTTTTTCTTCACCACCAGATCGGCAGGCAGACGGTGGGAGAAAGTACCCACTTCACGGGCCGTACCACAGGCAGACGGCTGGCCGGTCAGCGAGAACGGACCACAGCCTGGCTTGGAGATTTTGCCGGTCAGCAGGTGGATGTTGTAGCACATGTTATTGGCCCAGACGCCACGGGTATGCTGGTTGAAACCCATGGTCCAGTAGGACACCACATTCACTTTCGGATCGGCGTACAGCTTGGCCAGCTCGATCAGGTTATCAACCGGTACCCCGGACAGCTCGCTGACCGACTCAACGGTGTACGTGCTGACAAACTCGGCAAACTCTTCGAAGGTAATCGGGCTGGAGCCACCTTTACCGGAGTTTTTGGCTTTCTGCTCCAGTGGGTGGGTTGGCCGCAGGCCGTAACCGATATCCGTCACCCCTTTGCGGAACTGGGTGTGTTTGCTGATAAAGTCATGGTTAACGCTGCCGCTTTCAATGATGTAATTGGCAATGAAGTTCATGATTGCCAAATCAGTTTGCGGCGTGAAAATCATCGGATTATCAGCCAGTTCATAGCTGCGATGCTTGAAGGTGGACAGCACCGCCACTTTAACGTGGGGCGCACTCAGGGCACGGTCAGACAGACGCGACCACAGAATCGGGTGCATCTCCGCCATGTTGGAACCCCAGAGGACAAACGCATCGGCTTGCTCAAGGTCGTTGTAGCAGCCCATCGGCTCATCCATACCGAAGGTACGCATAAAGCCACCCACCGCAGAGGCCATACAGTGACGGGCGTTCGGGTCGAGGTGATTGGTACGGAAACCAGCTTTCATCAGCTTGGAGGCCGCATAACCCTCCCATACGGTCCACTGACCGGAGCCGAACATGCCCACCGGCGGCATCTCGTCGGAGTTGCGGGTACCGGCCAGCGCCGCTTTCCACTTCTCAGCCATGATATCGAACGCCTGATCCCAGCTGATCGGCGCGAATTCGCCATTTTTATCGTACTTGCCGTTGGTCATCCGTAACAGCGGGGTGGTCAGACGGTCCTGGCCATACATGATTTTGGACAGGAAGTAGCCCTTGATACAGTTCAGCCCGCGGTTCACCTCCGCTTCCGGGTCGCCCTGAGTGGCCACAACCCGGCCATGCTGGGTGCCGACCAGTACCGAACAGCCGGTGCCACAGAACCGGCATGGTGCCTTGTCCCAGTGAATATCGGTCTCTTTGGAGGTGGTGATCAGATTGCTGGCCGAGGCCGGTACACTGACACCCGCTGCCACAGCAGCCGAGGCCACAGCCTGGGCTTTGACGAAATCGCGTCTTGATAGCTTCATAGTCTTGCTCACTTCTTATAGATCGGGCGTCAGGAAACCTGGTGGTAGACCAGGTTGGAGGCCACCAGGCCGTCCAGATTCTGCAGGACTTCAATCCGCTGCAGCAGCGCACGCTGGCTATCAGCTTCTACGGTGACCACCAGCTTGCCTTCGGCACTGGCAACATGAATTTCAGCGCCGTCTACCTTGGCGATTTTTTCTTTAAAAACGGTCAACCGTTCGGGACGGGTCATCATCACCATGCTGACCAGATTGATCGATTCCTGTTCAGGAACGCGCATCGCGTACCTCCTGCTCGAGTGATGTAATAGCAATAGCGTTACTGGGGCAGACGCTGACGCAGGCCCCACAGCCGGTACATAGATCGGTATGGATGTCGGGCTGGCTGATCGCCGCGCGCCGGGGTGGAAAGACAATGGCTTCCGGTTCGCAGCTATCCTGGCAGCTACGACACATCACCCCCTGCGCCGCCAGACAACCGGCCTCAAGCGTCGCCGCCTGTTGCCAGGCCGGTTCGCTGACCGGCCGAAATACCGGCTGCGGGCAGGCATTGACGCAGGCCTGACAGAACGTGCATTCACCCCGTTGAAAATCGAGGGTGGGGAAACCACCGTCGCCTTTCACCACAATCTGCTCTGGACAGGCCACCAGGCAGGCTTCGCAGCGACTGCACTGATCAGTAAACTGCGCTTCATTCACCTGCCAGGGCATGCGCTGTTGGGGGATAACGGCCGTTACCCGGCCACGAAACAGCTGACGGCGGCTGAGATCAACCATGACTCAGCTTCCCGGTGGGCCACCGAGGATCTGGGCAATCCAGACCGAGAAGCCATAGCCACCCACCAGCGCGACGGCAAGGATGGGAGCAAGGATGACGGTGACGAACAGAAACGCGGACAGCTCCTGCTTTTGCGAATCGGGTTCAGGTTGAGAATTCATAACGGCACCTGATAGTTATTGAGGTCATATTCAATTTAGTGCAGATGCTACGCTCCTGCCGGGCCGCCCAACAGCGTAAACAGCGCTAGAGCTGACCGCTGTCAATTGATTAAAAAACGCTCATTTAAGAATGGTTATCAGATGTATTAACAAAGCATCTTTTCATACCCGCCGGACGCCGCTCATTACCCGTCACCCAGCCAGCACTATTCCAGGCCAGAACCCTGCCCGGCTCGCGTCAACAGCCGCAGGTCAGATACGCTGCCAAGGGTGATATATCTGCCCTCTCGTCCCTCACACGTACATAGATGTTATCCAGCAACCACCGCTGTACCCCACTGATAACAAGGTCTGAACAGTTCTGTCAGTGACCTTGGCGGATGGTGCTATTGTTGATTCAGCACCCCCAACTAGACTGTGAGACAGTGAAAAACAAAAATAAACCTGCCCCGGAGTCTGACCATGTTGATGGAAGGAAAAACGGTCCGCGTTGCAGCTGTTGAGAACGGAATTTACGAGCTGGTATTTGATAACCGCGAACATTCCGTGAATACACTCAACCAGGCCACCCTGGCCGAGCTGCGTGAAGCGATCACCCAGCTGGGCAACCAGAGCGGTGTAACCGGCCTGCTGCTGTCCAGCGCGAAAGAAAGTTTTATTGTCGGTGCTGACATCACCGAATTCAGCCAGATGTTCAGCCACAGTGAAGACGACATCGTCGCCGCGCTGATTGAGATGAACGGCCTGATCAATGCCCTGGAAGATCTGCCCTTCCCCACGGTTGCCGCCATCAATGGCGTCGCACTGGGTGGCGGCTTTGAAGTCTGCCTGGCCACCGATTACCGGGTGCTTGGCAGCCGGGCCAAAGTCGGCCTGCCGGAAGTCAAACTGGGCATCTACCCGGGCTGGGGTGGCACCGTCCGCCTGTCGCGACTGATCGGTGTGGATAGCGCCAACGAGTGGATCTGTGGCGGGGTTGAGAAACGCGCCGACGCCGCACTGGCCGAGGGCGCTGTGGATGCCGTGGTCGCTGAGAGCCAGCTGCGTGAGGCCGGGCTGGATCTGCTGCAGAACTGCATCGCGGGCAAGTTTGATTACCGTGCCCGTCGAGTGGAGAAACAGAGCCCCATCAAGCTGAACCAGATTGAGCAGATGATGGCGTTCGAGTCCGCCCGGGGCCTGATTGGTCAGAAAGCCGGGCCACACTATCCGGCACCGCTGGCCGCCCTGACCACCATTCAGAAGCACGCTAATCTGTCCCGCGACAAAGCCATTGCCGTGGAAGCCAAAGGCTTCGCCAGACTGGCCCGTAATGATGTGACCAAAGCGCTGGTCGGGCTGTTCCTGAAAGACCAGCAGGTCAAAAAGATCAGCAGGAACTACAGCGCCAAAGCGACCCCTGTCGCCCAGGCGGCCGTGCTCGGCGCCGGTATTATGGGTGGCGGTGTGGCCTATCAGTCAGCGGTGAAAGGCACGCCGATTCTGATGAAAGATATCGCCGCGCCTGCACTGCAGCTGGGGCTGGATGAAGCCAACAAACTGCTCGGTGGCCAGCTTAAACGCAAGCGCATCGACGCCGGCAAGATGGCTAAGGTGCTGAACAGCATCACCCCGACCCTGAGCTACGGTGATTTCAACCGGGTTGATCTGGTGGTCGAAGCGGTCGTTGAGAACGAAGCGGTGAAAAAATCCGTACTGGCCGAGGTGGAAGCCCACCTGCCAGAGGGTGCCACACTGACCTCCAACACCTCGACCATTTCCATCAACCGGCTGGCCAGCGCCCTGAAGAAGCCAGAAAACTTCTGTGGCATGCACTTCTTCAACCCGGTGCACAAAATGCCGCTGGTGGAAGTGATTCGCGGCGAGAAAACGTCTGAAGCCACCATTGCCCGCACCGTAGCCTATGCCACGGCGATGGGTAAAACGCCGATCGTGGTTAACGACTGTCCGGGCTTCCTGGTCAACCGTGTGCTGTTCCCGTACTTCGGCGGCTTCTGCAAGCTGATCGAAGAAGGGGCTGATTTCCAGCAGGTCGACAAAGTGATGGAACGCTTCGGCTGGCCAATGGGCCCGGCGTATCTGCTGGATGTAGTCGGCATTGATACCGCGCATCATGCCGATGCGGTCATGGCGGCAGGCTTCCCCGACCGGATGAGCCACGCTAACGAAAGCGTGATCGACCGGATGTTCAAGCTGGAGCGTTTCGGCCAGAAGAACGACAAGGGCTTCTACCGCTACGAGCTGGACCGCCGTGGCCGCCCGGCCAAGAAGCTGGATGACAGCGTGCCTGGCCTGCTTGAAGGCACCATCGGCAGCCGCAGTGAATTTAGCGACGATGAGATTATCGCCCGCATGATGATTCCGCTGTGTATCGAAACCGCCCGCTGTGTCGAAGAAGGCATTGTGGCCAGTGCCGCCGAGGCCGATATGGGCCTGATCTACGGCATCGGTTTCCCACCGTTCCGGGGCGGCGCCATGCACTACATGGACCAGATGGGCCTTGCCGCCTTCTGTGAAATGGCCGCCCGTTACGAAGCCCTCGGCCCGCTGTACCAGCCGACCGAGAACATGAAAGCTATGGCCGCTAACGGCGAGACCTGGTTCTGAGGAGCACCGCTATGACGCTGAATCCGAACGACGTCGTAATCGTCGACGCAATTCGTACCCCGATGGGTAAATCGAAAAACGGTGCCTTTCGCAATGTGCGTGCCGAGGCCCTGTCTGCCGCTGTAATGAGCGGCCTGCTGACCCGCAACCCCAATGTCGACCCGGCCGAGGTTGAAGATGTGATCTGGGGCTGTGTGAACCAGACCAAAGAACAGGGCTTCAATATCGCCCGCAATGCGCTGGTACTGGCAGGCATGCCCCATAGTGTGGCGGGTCAGACTCTGAACTGCCTCTGTGGCTCGTCCAAGGCCTCACTGCACACTGCCGCCCAGGCCATTATGACCGGCAACGGCGATATCTTTATGGCCGGTGGCGTGGAGCATATGGGCCACCTGTCGATCCTGCATGGCATCGACGTCAACCCGCAGATGTCCAAGCAGGTCGCTAAAGCAGCGATGATGATGGGCCTGACGGCCGAAATGCTGGGCAAAATGAACGGCATCAGCCGCGAAATGCAGGATGAATTTGGTGCCCGCTCCCACCAGCTGGCGCACAAAGCCCAGCTGGACGGTAAGTGGGACAACGAGATCATTGCCATCGAAGGCCACGACGCCAGCGGTTTCAAAATGCTGCTGGAACAGGACGAGGTGATCCGCCCGGAGACCACCGCCGCCAGCCTGGCCGAACTGAAACCCGCCTTTATGCCTAAAGTCGGCACGGTGACCGCAGGCACCTCATCCGCCTTTTCCGATGGCGCGTCCGGTATGTTGCTGATGTCGGCGGCTAAAGCGCAGGCGCTGGGCTGCACCCCTCGAGCGAAAATCCGCAGCATGGCCGTGGCAGGCTGTGACCCGAGCATCATGGGCTTTGGCCCGGTACCGGCATCACAGAAAGCCCTGAAACGCGCCGGCCTGACGGTGAATGATCTGGATTATGTCGAGCTCAACGAAGCCTTCGCCGCCCAGGGACTGGCGGTGATGAAAGGTCTGAAACTGCTGGATGTGATGGACGACAAGGTCAACCTGCACGGCGGCGCGATTGCGCTGGGCCACCCGCTGGGCTGCTCCGGCACCCGCATCTCCACCACCCTGCTCAATGTGATGGAACAGAACGACGGCGAACTGGGCCTGGCCACCATGTGTATCGGCATGGGCCAGGGGATTGCGACGGTGTTTGAGCGACTGTCGTAAGCTTAACGACCAGACTACCCACGGCACTGTTCCTGTGCCAGCCAATGCCAGTCAGTACTTACTGACTGGCATTTTCTTGTGGGCCACTTCCCCTCATTTCAACTGCCGCCAAATAACATCAGCGCAGGCCACGCCGCCGTCAGCCACAGCAATAGCCGGGGCTGCCAGGCCAGTAACAGCGCCTGGCAAAAGACCACACTGCTAAATAGCCCCAGAAAGTAGACCACGCCAATTGATACTCCCGCCTGATCCATACACAGCCAGAGTGCGACCAGTAATCCAGCAGCGCCAAGCAACCGCCAGCCGCGCTGGTTAAGCGGGTTCTGCTTCGCTGTTAACCGCAGATCGGTGCGATGGCGCGGCAGCGCCAGGCAGAAAGCCAGCCCGCTGGCCCAGATCAGTATCCAGCTCAGGGCGATCATGCTGCCACCTCCTGCAACGGGCGGCTAACTGGCCGTGCCCCTGCGACAGGTTTCTCCTGCCAGTGGCGTTGTAATAACCATGCAGCCAGCGCAAAGCTCAGGCCAAAGGCCAGCATTGTCAGATCCACCCCGGCCAGCGCCCAGTCGCCCTGGCTCAGGCTGTAACCCAGATGGCGCTCGGTGGTCAGGGCGTTAAGCAGCGGTAACAGGCCAAACGCAGCGGCAGCGATCCAGCACTGTTCAATCCAGCCACGGCGAAAAGAACGGAACAGCGGATACAGCAGCATCAGCAACCAGATCAGAAACAGGCTATGGAGCTCCCACTGGGCACGGTTTTCCAGCTCCAGCGGCAGCAGCCGGTTCGCCCAGAAATAACCCGCGATGGCGATCGGCAAGCCTGCCAGGGTGCCGATATTCAGCCCCTCCACCAGCCGGAAGCCCCTCTCTGGCTGCGGCAGTCGGGCCTGACGGGCACGCCGCTTTACCGACCACAGAATCAGCCCGGTGGCGATCATCCCGGTACCCAGCAAGCCAGAGCCAAAGTACAGCCAGCGCAGTAACGGCCCGGCAAAATTACCCTCATGCAGCCCCAGCAATGCACTGTGTACCTTGACCGGCCCCGACAGCTGCGCCTGCGGTTCGGTCAGTAGCTGGCCGCTCGCACCCGCAAAGATCAGCTCATCCCGCTGACGCAGTACCGACCCCTGAGCCCGGTCCATAAACACCCGGCTATTGATATCGCCAGGCCACTCCACCAGCAACCGCTGTAGCTGTTGTGGCCCCCACTGCGCCTCTG
>JAIBDV010000039.1 GCA_024686055.1 Neptuniibacter sp. | reverse complement strand
GGTGGACGATGGGGCTCGAACCCACGACCACCGGAATCGCAATCCGGGGCTCTACCAACTGAGCTACGCCCACCACAAAATCAGACACACATGGTGCGGAAGCCGAGACTCGAACTCGCACACCTTGCGGCACCAGAACCTAAATCTGGCGTGTCTACCAATTTCACCACTCCCGCATAACATACTATCGAATGGGGTGGACGATGGGGCTCGAACCCACGACCACCGGAATCACAATCCGGGGCTCTACCAACTGAGCTACGCCCACCACAACTTCGATAACACTACTTCAGCACCAATCCTGCAATAAGCAAAACAAACAAGCCAGAAATGATTACTACCATTCAAAGCCTGATGACACTGACTAAACAGCCCTGCTGTTCAACGGGGACGGATATTACAGAGCACCCCCGACACTGTCAACAAGAAAAACACTCGATATATCAATTAATTTCCGTATAGAAAACAACCAGATAGATCTGATTACTTATCAGCCAGCCAGGTTCGCCCAAAGGGTTGCATATAGAGAGCCAGAGCCAGACACACCTGCCCCACTGCTGGACAACAAAGAACGCCCGAGGACAACAACCTCAGACCTTAGCCGAACAGAATCAAGGACACTCAAAGAAGGGACAATTGCAAATAGAAAACACGAGCGTGACCAGAAATGATCACGAAGAAGAATGCGGGGATAGAAGGATTCGAACCCTCGACCACAGCCTTAGAAGGGCCGTGCTCTATCCAACTGAGCTATATCCCCGTAGCAGAAGATCTTACATCACAGACTAAACATGATAAACAAAGCCTGTAACGACAGCATTGACTGCCACCACTAACCCTGAAAAGCCCAGAGCCAGTACATTCAGCGACATTCAGATCTGATAGGCATCAGACACTGCCTTAAAGATGTGCGCGTATTATAGACATGGAAAAACGCCCGTCAACAGGCAGATTAAATTATTTAATAAAATAAAGAGGTTAGCTCACATATCACCCAATAGACTCAGGCGCCACAAACGGTTCAGGCCAACAGCTTGGCCTCATCGGCCAAGCATGAGAAAATCAGCCTCAGTCATTTATATAGAGGACAACGGCTCAGTTATGAGTGCAAAAATCATTGACGGTAAACAGATTGCAGCAGATGTACGTAAAGATGTCGCAGAGGGCGTTAAACAACGCCTGAGTGAAGGAAAATCTGCACCTTGTCTGGCAGTTATCCTGGTCGGAGCCGACCCTGCCTCACAGGTATACGTGCGTCACAAGAAAAATGCCTGCAAAGAAACCGGCATCGCATCACTTGCCTACGACCTCCCCGCTACAACGACGCAACAGGAATTATTAACGCTGGTCGACAAACTGAATAACGACACCAGCATTCATGGCATCCTGGTACAGCTCCCTCTGCCGGAACACCTTGACGCTAACGAAATTCTGGAACGCATCCGCCCCGACAAAGACCCGGATGGTTTCCACGCTTTCAACCTGGGCCGACTGGCACAACGGATGCCCGTGTTACGCCCTTGCACCCCGAAAGGGGTAATGAAGTTACTGGAATCCACTGGCGTAGATCTGCACGGAAAAGAAGCGGTCGTGGTCGGTGCTTCCAATATTGTGGGTCGCCCGATGACGCTGGAGCTACTGCTTGCGGGCGCGACAACCACCACAACCCATCGCTTCACCGACAGTCTGGAGTTTCATATTCGTCGTGCCGATATCGTTGTCGTCGGCGTTGGCAAACCCGGCCTGGTCAATGGCGAATGGATAAAAGAAGGTGCCATCGTCATCGATGTCGGCATTAACCGCCTCGATGATGGTCGCCTGGTCGGTGATGTTGATTATGCCGCAGCGTCAGCACGCGCGGGCTGGATTACTCCAGTACCAGGCGGCGTCGGCCCAATGACGGTTGCCTGCCTGATGGAAAACACGCTGGAAGCAGCCAACATTCTGGATAGCTAACACCCTCGCATAGCAGCGTCCTGCTGAGTATTTGTCCGGACAAACCGGGCAAATACTCCCATACTCCGTTTGATTCCATTGCACCAGCCACTCGACCCCTGCGCTATAACATTCACCTCGGCATCACATAGTTTTGAGGCTACCCCGCCTTTAGGTATAGACTGTCAGACTGTGCGGGAATATGCTCCGTTAGCTTTCTCAAGGAATGATACTCAAGCTGTATGTCTTTCTATCCGGTAACAAAAAACTCGACCAGGCGCTCATGGCACACCATCGCGCTCCCCCTGTTATTGCTGGTTTCACTGACGGCACTCAGCTTTTTTGCTGCCCAGCAGGTCAGTAAGCAAAAGCGCTCGGATCGTATGGCGCAGTTCAAAACCACCAGCATCCAGACCGTCCAGCTACTTCAGGAAAAGCTCAACCGCTACCCCCAGTTGCTCAAATCAACCCGTGGCATGGTCATTAACCATGATTTTCGGCCAAATCAGACTCAGTGGCACAATTTTTTCCACTCACTAAACCTTAATTACCGAAAAGTAGGCATCATCGGGATTTCATATACCGAGTACGTCGACAAAACCACGCGCGAGCACTTTATTAGCGACAACCGGCGTATCTATGGGGAACAGTTCGACATTTTCCCTCAGACCAACCGGGATGAAAATTTTGTCATCATGCAGGCGGTACCGGAAGCGATTGCAGACAAAATTCGAGGTTACGATATTGGCTCTGAACTGCGCCGTTATGAGGCCGCTCAATATGCGAAAAACAGTGGTCAGATAGCCATAACCAACCCCATATCACTCCTGCCAACAGACCAGTATTCGCTTGATTACCTTATGCTTGAGCCGGTCTACGCTAACGCAGAACAACCCGATTCAGGCATGTTTCTGGACAGCGATATGGCATTCAGTGGCTGGATTACCATCGGCTTCAGTCTTAGCCTGCTAATAGAGCAGACGCTTGCTGACATTAACGAACCGCTGCGCCTGCGTGTACATGACCCTCGCTCACCTGCTGGCACTCTGAATTTTGACTCCAGCCCTGGCGATGTCAGCGTATTGCAACACAGCTACCAGCGCAGCCATATGCTCGACATTGGCGACGAGCCAATCAAGCTGGTTATCATGCCCGCAGAACAATCAGCGAGCCAGTTTGCGGTCTCTGAGTTCAACCATGAAGTCCTCATTGTCAGCCTGTTAACCAGCCTCCTTGCCGCACTGTCACTACGCCAGGTCCTTAATGCCCGGCAAAGCGCCCTGCGTCTGGCTGCCCGCATGATAGATCGGTCCCAGGAAACCAATTTCCGTTATCAGGCACTGTTTGAGCAATCCCCAGAAGCAGTCATCATCCATATCAATCGCGGCATTGTTTTATGCAACCAGTCAGCTTTACGCCTGATGGGGGCCGAGCACGCATCCGAGCTCGTTGGCCGCGACATCATGGAACTGGTGCATCCAGACAGCCAGGCACTGGTTGAGAGCCGTCTCAAACGCATTAAAGTTAACCCGCACCTGAAATCAGTTGAGCAGAGAATTCAACGGCTGGATGGCAGCTCGTTCCTTGCGGAAGTCAGCAGTTCGCAGATCATCTATGACAGCCAGCCCGGCGTACAGGTGATGTTCCGAGATATCACCGCCGTAAAAGAGAGCCGTAATCAGGCCAAAATCGCACAACGGGTACTGGAACACACCCATGAAGCCATTATGGTCACCAATCTCTGTGCGCAGATCGTTATGACCAACCCGGCCTTTACAGAGCTAACCGGCTACTCACGTGATGAAGTGGCAAACCAGAGCCCCACACTGTTAGGGTCCGGTCACCATGACGCAGCGTTCTTCACGCATATGTGGCAGCACCTGATGAACACCGGGAGCTGGGTAGGCGAAGTAGTTAATCGGCGGAAAAATGGGGAAATCTACATCCAGCAAACCAATATCTCTGCCGTTTATGACAAATACGGCGATATCAGCCATTTTGTCTGCCTGATGAGTGATATCACCGAACAGAAGAAAGCCCTCGAATCCATCCGCTTCCAGGCAATGCACGATAACCTTACCCGACTGCCTAATCGCACGCACTTTGAAGCAAAGGCAAAAGACGCCCTGAAACGCGCCCAACAGCTGAACAGCATGATCGCCATCTTCTTTATTGATCTTGATGGCTTCAAACCGATCAATGACACATGGGGCCACGCAGTTGGTGACAAACTGCTGATCGCGCTGGCTGAACGACTCAGCGACATGCTGCGTTCGACCGACACTCTGGCCCGTATTGGCGGAGATGAATTCCTGATTCTAGTGGATAAACTACAGCGCCAGCAGGATGTTATGCAGATCGGAGAACAGACACTGAAACAGATCAATAGCGAGCTGGATATCGACGGTGTCAAACTCCGGGTCAGCGCAAGTATAGGGGTATCCATTTACCCTGTTCACCACGACAGCATTGAGCAATTGATTGAGTCTGCCGATGCCGCAATGTACGAGGCAAAACACCAGGGCAAAAACCAGCTCAAGCTCGCTAAGATTCCCAGCGCAGCGCCCTCCACTCCCGCATTAATGTGAGTTAAGTACCCTGCAAAAAAAACCGGCCACCCAGGGGTGACCGGTTTTTTATTACCGGGGGGCCAGACTACCGAGGCTTCACACTCAGGCAGGCGTCCCGCTATGGAAACGAAACTCGGTCGAGTCAGCAGACTCAATCAACTCACGTTCGATTTCACGAAAATGCGCAATACGCTCGTCAATCGGCTCACCAGCATAGTCCCTGGCAAGGCCCAGATAATCCTGATAATGACGCCCTTCGGACTTCAGTAGCGAACGGTAGAACTTCGCCAGTTCATCATCCAGAAACGGCGCCAGTTTGGCGAAACGCTCACAGGAGCGCGCTTCAATAAAGGCCCCCACAATCAGCGTATCGACCAGCCTGCCAGGCTCGGACGTACGCACATCCTGACGCATACCGCCGGCATAACGGGCCGGGGACATATGACAGTACTGCACACCACGCGCTTCCATTAAAGCCAGCACTTGCTCGAAGTGGATCAACTCCTCACGAGCAAGGCGTGACATTTTATTGAGCAAATCGGTACGGTCCACATAACGAAACATCAGCGTCATAGCAGTGGATGCCGCTTTCTTTTCACAATGGGCATGGTCAATCAACAGCACAGGCTGGCTTGCAGGCTGGCGTGCCAGCTCAATCCAGCTGTCCGGTGTTTCACAGGCAAGAAACTCTTTTATTTCGTCTAGTGCATCCATAAATAATCTTTTCTATCTACGTCAGAATCGGTGGGCATTATAACGGGCGCTGCCATAATCAGCCATGGCTCTCAACGCGCATGCGAGCATACAACGCTTCACAGGCATCCACCTTGACCCTGGACGGTTTTTTACGCACTGAGGTATAGCCCAGCAACCGGCCCTGACGGATATTTGGCATCACCGTCGCCTTTACCCAGTAATGACTACCGTCTTTACACCGGTTTTTCAGATAACCATGCCAGCGCCTGCCCTGGCCAATGGTCTGCCACATCTGCGCGAACACATCGCTGGGCATATCCGGATGGCGTAACAGGTTATGCCGCTGACCAAGCAACTCCTGCTGGCAGTAACCCGAAATATCAACCAGCGCCTGGTTCACATGGGTAATCACGCCCTCAGGGTCTGTGCGAGATACAATAATCGCATCCTCAGGGAAAGGCCGTTCAATGCCAGTCACATACCTGCCGCCAGTCCCAGCATTTTGCTGTAATCCAGCCACCTCAACCCTCGTTACACAATGACCTTTCATATGTTCACCGAACCTCACTTAAGAACAGTCGCCCTGCAACACCACAAACCCAGACCTGTCAGATGCAGCGCGTACAACTTTAGCAGTGCAATGCTGCACCTGCGTTGATCTGATGCCGACCTTCTGCCCTGCTCAGATCTTTACTGAGAGCAAAAGTAACGAACCTCGCCGAACCCGTCACAAATGAGACTAATACATCTGTTTTTGACAACCAATAACAAATAGTAATGCTATGCAATATCAACAACTCCCCTCTGGCTGAAAAAAACCGCCAAAAACAGGCCGAATTATTTTGAATTTTTTGTTTAATTCGGCCGTTTAAAAGCGTAAAAGCAATTGTCACGAAATATTTTTAACCTTTAAATATCAACAAGTTAAATACGCAAACCACAAGTAAACCTGTTATGAAATGCTCGTTTTCAGGCCAAAGTCTAAGACCTCAGATTGTCGACAAAACTTAACATTTACGACCGTTTTGGCTAAAATCCGCCGCGTCAATCGAATTGATCGATTCCGTATCGATAGCCGCCGAGATAAGTAGAACGCAATACTCGGCGATGACAACAGATGAGGGCTATATCGTGCTTGAAGCTTATCGTAAACATGTAGAAGAACGCGCTGCTCTGGGTGTACCGCCAAAAGCGCTGGACGCCGATCAGACTGCTGCGCTGGTTGAGCTGGTTAAAAACCCGCCTGCAGGTGAGGAAGATTTTGTACTGGACCTGCTGAGCAATCGTGTTCCTGCGGGTGTTGACCAGGCTGCTTACGTAAAAGCAGGCTTCCTGGCCGCTATCGCCAAAGGCGACGCTCAATCCCCACTGATCGACGCCGTTAAGGCCGTTGAACTGCTGGGTACCATGCTGGGTGGTTACAACATCGAGCCGCTGATCGACGCACTGGATAACGACGCTCTGGCACCTACAGCGGCAACAGCCCTGTCCGGCACGTTGCTGATGTTTGACGCCTTCCATGACGTTAAAGAAAAAATGGATGCGGGCAACGCTTTCGCTAAGCAGGTTGTTGAATCCTGGGCGAACGCTGAATGGTTCACCTCCAAGCCAGCACTGGCTGAGAAGATCACTGTTACCGTATTTAAGGTACCAGGCGAAACCAACACCGACGATCTGTCTCCAGCACCGGACGCCTTTACCCGTCCTGATATCCCGCTGCACGCCAACGCTATGCTGAAAATGGCGCGCGAAGGTATCGAGCCTCAGGAACAGGGCGTTGTTGGCCCACTGAAGCAGATCGAAGACGTTAAGGCTAAAGGCCACCCGGTTGCTTACGTCGGTGACGTTGTCGGTACCGGTTCTTCCCGTAAGTCTGCAACCAACTCCGTACTGTGGTTCTTCGGCGATGATATCCCTGCCGTACCGAACAAACGTGCGGGCGGTTACTGCTTCGGCGACAAGATTGCACCGATCTTCTTCAACACCATGGAAGATGCTGGCGCACTGCCAATCGAGATGGACACATCCGGCATGCACATGGGCGACGTTGTCGACGTTTACCCATACGAAGGCCGTGCTGTTAACGCTGAAACGGGCGCTGAGCTGTGCACCTTCGGCCTGAAAACACCGGTACTGCTGGACGAAGTTCGTGCCGGCGGTCGTATCCCGCTGATCATCGGTCGTGGCCTGACAGACAAAGCCCGTGAAGCTCTGAACCTCCCGGCAACAGATCTGTTCCGCGCTCCAGAGCAGCCTGCTGACACCGGCAAAGGCTACTCCCTGGCTCAGAAAATGGTGGGTAAAGCATGTGGCGTAGACGGCATTCGTCCAGGCACTTACTGCGAACCTAAGATGACCACGGTTGGCTCCCAGGACACTACGGGCCCTATGACCCGTGATGAACTGAAAGACCTGGCATGTCTGGGCTTCTCCGCCGACCTGACCATGCAGTCTTTCTGTCACACTGCGGCTTACCCTAAGCCAGTTGACGTGAACACGCACCATACCCTGCCAGATTTCATTATGAACCGTGGCGGTGTGTCTCTGCGCCCTGGTGACGGTGTTATCCACTCCTGGCTGAACCGTATGCTGCTGCCGGATACTGTGGGCACCGGTGGTGACTCCCACACCCGTTTCCCAATCGGTATCTCCTTCCCAGCGGGTTCCGGTCTGGTTGCATTCGCAGCGGCCACAGGCGTAATGCCTCTGGATATGCCTGAGTCTGTCCTGGTTCGCTTCAAAGGTGACACGCTGCAGCCAGGTATCACGCTGCGTGATCTGGTTAACGCCATCCCTTACTACGCGATCAAACAGGGTCTGCTGACCGTTGCCAAAGCCGGCAAGAAGAACATCTTCTCCGGTCGCATCCTGGAGATCGAAGGCCTGCCAGATCTGAAAGTAGAGCAGGCATTCGAACTGTCTGACTCCGCTGCAGAGCGCTCCGCAGCAGCTTGTTCTATCAAGCTGAACGAAGCACCAATTGCCGAGTACCTGAACTCCAACATCACCATGTTGAAGTGGATGATCTCTGAAGGTTACGGCGACCCACGCACCATCGAACGTCGTATCGCAGGCATGGAAGCATGGCTGGCAGATCCACAGCTGATGGAAGGCGACGCTGACGCTGACTACGCTGCGGTTATCGAGATCGACCTGAACGATGTTAAAGAGCCAATCCTGGCCTGCCCGAACGACCCGGATGACGTAAAAGTCCTGTCCGAGCTGTCTGGCGAGAAAATCGATGAAGTCTTCATCGGTTCCTGTATGACCAACATCGGTCACTTCCGTGCGGCAGGTAAACTGCTGGAAGCATCCGGTAAATCGGTTCCAACGCGTCTGTGGATTGCACCACCGACCAAGATGGATGCCGCTCAGCTGACGGAAGAGGGTTACTACAACATCTTCGGCAAAGCGGGCGCACGTATGGAAATGCCAGGTTGTTCCCTGTGTATGGGTAACCAGGCACGTGTAGGCGACAACACCACGGTTGTTTCTACCTCTACACGTAACTTCCCCAACCGTCTGGGTACCGGTGCCAACGTATACCTGTCCTCCGCCGAGCTGGCTGCGGTTGCTGCCCTGACCGGCAAGCTGCCAACGGTTGCTGAGTACATGGAATACGCGACGCAGATCGACAGCATGGCTGCCGATGTCTACCGCTACCTGAACTTCGACCAGATCGAAACGTACGTTAATAAAGCCTCTTCAGTTATCCCGACTGTTGAAGCGTAATTGATGTAACCGTTACCTCTGGTAACTAAAAACGGCGACCCTCGGGTCGCCGTTTTTGTTTATGCTTTCACTGTAAACCGCCAGCACAGACGACTGACGGCAGACACAGTCAGATCAGGCGATCTGACGGTCCACTGCTGCCGCAACCATCCGGGTCAGGCTGCTCAGGTCGAACACCGGCAGACCGAATTTTTCCTGCAACCTCGGTGCAAAGTGCGACAGGTCCGTACATTCCAGTACCAGCGCCCCAACATCCGGGTTTTCAGTCAGCATGCTTTGAATCACAGAGCACAGCTCCGCCTCAAACAGCGCCATATCCAGATCATCGGTATCACCGCGCAGAATAACCTCGGCAAACTGCGTCTGATGCTGCATACCGGCAATCACCATCGGCTCATCAACAATCCCCACACCCTTCAGGTGATCAGTACTCAGGGCATCACTATTGGCGACAACCACGCCCACTTTCTGATCACGCTTAAGCAACCGGGATACCAGCGGCACCTGAATCAGGCTGGACATAAACACCGGAACGTTAACGGCATCAGCAATCTCTTTCTGATGCAGTGCCAGAAAACCGCAGCTGCCGGTAATTGCTTTCACGCCCTCACGCTCCAGCTCCTGTGCCGCTTCAATAAACGGTTTCAGCAACTCAGGATCACGCTCACGGATCAGGCGATCAATGGTCGCCCCTTTTACCGTGTGATAGATCACTGGAAACTCAAAACTGGCCGGATGTTTAATATGGCCAGCAGGCTTGGGAAAGTAGGACTCCAGCGAGATAACCCCGATGGTGAGCCCACATACATTGATACCACCTTTAATAATCATGCAAACACCCTATCAGCTAAAACGTGCGGCAGAGAACGGCTTCAGATCCACCGATCCTTCCCGTCCCTGTATAGATTCTGTAATTAATTTCCCGGTGATGGCACCCAGGGTCAGCCCCAGATGCCCATGGCCAAAGCCCACGGTTATCCTGGGATGCTGCGCCAGCGGCCCGATGATCGGTAACGAGTCCGGCGTTGATGGGCGACTGCCCACCCAGGTCGATTTTATGCGCGGATCATCACCCAGCATGACCCTGGCATGCTCCAGCATCACATCGGTACGCTCCGGGTTAAGCGGCGCATCCACCGCCGCAAACTCTGCCGTACCCGCCAGCCGTACACCGCCGTCCATCGGGGTAAGGAACACCGATTTATCCAGCCAGCCGACCGGCCGGGACAGGGATTTAGCACCCGTATCCAGCGTCAGATGGTAACCACGCTCGCTGACCAGTGGCACCTTCACCCCCAACGGTGCGAGAATAGCTTTTGATGCCACACCGGCACACACCACAACCTGTTCATATTTAAAGACTTTTTCACTCAAGCGCACCACCACTTCAGTATCGCCAGGCAACAACGCCTGTACTTCATCCTGCAGAATGACACCACCGTTGGCGATAAAGTGCTGTGCATAGCAGCGGCTTAATTCAATCGGGCTAATCGTGAAGCGGGTATCGGGATAAAAAACACCCCCCACGTGAAAGCCGGATAAATCCGGCTCTAATTCACGCACCTGCTCAGCACTGAGAAACTCAAGATTAACCCCCTGCTCTCTGCGCTCCTGAAGATCACCACGCTGCCCAGCCGCAAAGCTTTCCTCGGTTGAGAATAGCCCCAGGCACCCCTGGGATTTAATCAGATGATGGCCATCAGTCAGATCCAGCAATGTCTGATCAGACTGTCGTGCAACAGCCTGCAAGGTTTTCAGCGCTGCTTTGCCCTGTTCATAGTTCTGGGTAAAGCAGGCTTTAAAAAAGCCCCAGCCATACGGCATCAACGAGGGCAAATAACTACCCTGCATAGACAGCGGGCTGTTTTTATCCATCAGCATGGCGGGCATTTTGCGCATCATCGCAAAGGTGCTGAATGGCAGACAGGCATAATCAGCAAACAAACCGGCATTACCGAACGAGACCCCCATACCGGGCAGCTCTTTATCAATCAACGTGACCTGGTAACCCGCTTTTTGCAGATGCAGTGCCGTCGAGAGGCCAACAATACCTGCCCCTAAAATTCCAATACTTGAACTCGGCATATTCGTTACGTGATGGAATCACCACGCCTCTATAAGCTTATGTTTTGGCGGCAACCACCTGGATCTCTACCAGCAGCTCAGGCCGCGCCAGCTGCGCCTCAACACAGGCCCGTGCCGGTGGGTTTTCGCTGTCCACCCAGGCATCCCATACCGCGTTCATCTCAGCAAACTGACTAATATCCGACACCCAGATTGTGGCATTAAGCAAATTGCGCTTATCGGTACCAGCCTCGGCCAGCAGCGCATCAATTTTCGCCAGCACTTCACAGGTCTGCCCGGCCATATCAAGGGTGGGAGTTTTCGCCACCTGGCCTGCTGTCCAGACCATATTGGCGAAACTCACCAACTGGCTCATACGTTGATTAGAATGTTGGCGCTGGATCATCTTGTACTCACTTAGTGTTTATTGTTTTTGTGCTGGTAAACAAAACCCATAGTCACCACTCACGCGGGATAGCGCTCGCCCTTTACAGGTTCGGCGCTTGTGTTAAATCATCACAATCAACCTGACCTGCTGACTAAACTGTTCAGACCAGCGTCTAAAACACTATTATTCATGCCAAAAACATAATGCCAAATCGTTAATATTTAACATTTCATCAAAATTTCTTATATCTATTGAAAATGGTTTCATCAGTCCGCTATCCGAGACTGCGCTAAAGGCAGCATGAAGCGACAAGATCTATCGATAAAAAACATAAGGAAAGCTTATATAATCAAATATTTTTCCGAATTGTTTATATGTTTGGTTTGTTTAGACTGAATCTAACAGCAGCCTTCAGCCTGTAACCGTTCAGCTAGCTGAACGGGCTCAACAGCCAGCTTTATCCATACGCTGACGATGAAACCAGGCTGATAAAAATAAGAAATATTGAGGTTTACAATGGATAGAAGAAAGATAGACATCGTCCTGTCGACGGTGCTGATCATCATATCTGTGATCATTTTCACCAATGACAACCTGGTAGAAGGCGGCGTCGAGAGTGATCTGGGCTCTATGTTTCTACCGCGTATCGTCGCCGGTATGATCATTCTCTTCGCTACCACAATGTCTATTCAGTCTTTCAGGAAGCTGGCCAGTGGCAGCCCGCCTGAAGGCTCAGAAATCATCCTCACCGATGGCTTCGGTGGCATCTTGATCTACATCGGCATCTTTATTACCTACTGGCTTGCCGTCCCTTATGTCGGCTTCATGGTAGCAACGCCCTTTATCATGGTTGCTGTCGCACTGCTGCTTGGCGGCCGTAACTGGGGCCCAATCCTTGCTACCTCGGTAATCACCCCGGTGTTGATCTATTACGGCTCCAGAGAGTTTCTCCGGGTATACCTGCCAACCTGGACGCTATAAAGGAGCGAAGCAGATGTTTGATAATATTCTTAACGGTTTCGCCTCTATTCTGGCCATCGGCCCCATTCTGGGCATTATTGCCGGTGTCGTCATCGGCATCATCTTTGGCGCAATTCCCGGCATATCCGCCATTATGGCGATCGCTATTATCCTGCCGATGACCTTCTATGTGGACCCGATCATCGGCATCACCATGCTGTTGGCGGTGTATAAAGCAGGCATTTATGGTGGTTCGATCTCTGCCATTCTGATCAACACCCCAGGGGCAGCGGCCTCATTTCTGACCGCCCTGGACGGCAACGCCCTGACCAAAGCAGGCAAAGCAGGCAAGGCACTGGACATGTCGCTGTTCGCCTCCGTCTCCGGGGAGATGCTGGCCACCCTGGTACTGATTCTGGTTGCAGCCCCTATTTCTCTGATCTCGCTGCAGGCAGGGCCGATTGAAAAGGTCTTCCTGCTGTTATTTGCCTTCACTGTGATTGGCTCCATGGCCGGTGAGTCTATCTCCCGTGGGTTGCTGTCCTGCTGTCTGGGGATGCTGTTTGCGATG
>JAIBDV010000183.1 GCA_024686055.1 Neptuniibacter sp. | reverse complement strand
CTTACCGTTGGTGACGGTGGCGCGCCAGCCGGTTGAGGGGGCGCTACAGGAGTGGCAACGTGATGCAGATATGCTGCGCTCGCTGTTTATTTTGCTGGCGTTACTATCACTGTTAGCGGGCCTGGTGATTGCCCGCGGCTTACAAAGTAAGGCGCGGATGGCGTCGGAGATCACGCTGCTGTCGACAGCGATGAGTACAACCGCAAATTCGATCTTTATTACGGACCATCGGGGTCGGATAAAGTGGGTGAACAAGGCCTTTGAAAAACTCACCGGCTGGGCTGAGCATGAAGTGCTGGGGCGTACGCCCGATCTGTTTAATTCGGGTCGTCACGATCCGCTGTTCTTCCGTGAACTATGGCAGACCTTGCTGGCCGGTGATGTCTGGCGTGGCCAGGTGACTAACCATAACCGGCTGGGCGAGGAGTTGCTGGTGGAACAGACCATCACGCCTATCCTCAGCCATCGCGGACAATTGACGCATTTTGTTGCTATCCATGAAGACCTTACATTACGTGCCCGGGCTGAGCAGAAAGCCCGTTACCTGTCGCGCCATGATCAGTTGACGGGGTTGCCGAACCGGCGCTTTCTGGGAGAAGCACTATTGGAGGCGTTAGCCGGGCCGGAGGAAGTGGCGCTGATTTTTGTCGATCTTGATCGTTTTAAAGCGATCAATGACACCCAGGGGCATGGCGTGGGCGACCAGTTACTGCAACAGGTCAGTGAGAGATTGACGCAGTTGAGTGGCGAAGCGGGTCTGGTGGCACGCCTTGGCAGTGATGAGTTTGCCCTTCTACTTAGCGGGGTGGCGCTGGCTGAGCTGGAAAGCCAGGTGCGCAGGCTGTTAGTTCAGATGAGCCAGCCCTATTTGCTCGAGTCGCTGAGTTGCAGTCTGACGGTCAGTATTGGCGTTGCGACAGCGCAGGACGCTCAGAGAGAGGCGGCTACATTATTACGTCAGGCTGATATGGCGATGTTTCGTGCCAAGCATGAAGGCTGTAATACGTTCTGCTTTTTTGAACCGGAGATGGATTATCTGATACATCGTCATGTTCAACTGGATCAGGGGTTGCGCGAAGCACTAACGCGGGATGATCAGTTATCGTTACGCTATCAGCCGATCCTGAAGGCCGACAGCCTGCAGCCCGTTGCGATTGAAGTGTTGATGCGCTGGCAAAGTAGTGAGGGCGAGTGGGTATCTCCGGCGGAGTTTATTCCGGTGGCTGAAGACAGTGGACTGATTCTTGAGATGGGTCGCTGGCAGATTGAATACCTGTTTGAGCGGCTTCAGCAATGGCAAGGGACTGAACTGGAAACACTTAAGATCAGTCTGAACCTGTCAGCTGTCCAGTTATCCCGCGAGATGATTGCCGAGCATCTGCTGGCCCGGATGGCTGCTTTTAATATTGATCCGCAGCGGGTGGTGGTTGAAATTACGGAAACGGCTTTGATCGCCAGTAAAGAGCGGGTGTTGTACAACCTGAATTTGCTGCGTGAGGCCGGGGTTCATTTGTCTATTGATGATTTTGGCACGGGTTATAGTTCGTTGTCCTATCTGAGTGACCTGTCGGCATCGACCTTGAAAATCGATCGTTCGTTTATTATTGGGATTGGCCAGAACCGTAATGATGAAGAGATTATCGAAACGATGCTGGGGCTGGCCGCTAACCTGGGACTTAATGTGGTGGCCGAAGGGGTTGATGACCCGGCTCAGCTGGCGTTTCTGCGGCAGAGAAACTGCCAGATGGTGCAGGGGTTTATGTTTGCCAAGCCGCTGACGGAAACCGAGCTTGTGGCTTTTATGGCGGGTGCATCGGACTGATCATAGCGGTAGCCAGGGTCCGAAGTACAATGTTAACTTCGTCGCCGGCTACCTAAAATTGGTAGTCTGTTAGTAATCTTCAGGTATACCACTCGTGTCCACTCAGTTGCGGATGATCTCCGCCGCCACCGATCACACTGATGCCCAGCAGGCTGCGCAAGCGCTGGCGCTACAGCTTTGCCAGCCGGGTATTGGATTTGTGCTGTTTTTCTGTTCGCCTGACTATGACCTGCCAGAGCTGGCGGCAGCATTAAAGGGGAGGCTGGGTGATGTACCGCTGGTGGGCTGTACCACGGCAGGAGAAATTACCCCGCAGGGTTATGGTAAACACTGTATTTCGGCGATTGGTTTTGATAATCAGCGTTTTGCTGTTGAGGCGCAACTGATCTGTAATCTGCAGCAGTTTCAATTGACGGATGCCCAGGGGGTTGTTGAGCAGTTGATGATGCGCTGCCGGGAGCGTCGTATCGCGCCAATTACCGGGCATACCTTTGCCTTGACCTTGCTCGATGGCCTGTCCGTACTGGAAGAGCAGGTATTGGCGACCTTGAATGCAGCGCTGGGCAGTATTCCCCATTTTGGGGGTTCTGCAGCGGACGCCCTTAACCTGGTGGATACCCATGTGTATTTTGATGGGGCTTTCCATACGGATGCGGCGGTGCTGTTGTTGTTTAATACCCGCTGTGAGTTCAAAGTATTCAGCACTCACCATATGACCCCAACCGCAGAAAAACTGGTGGTTACTCAGGCCCGTTGTGGTGAGCGTCAGGTCATTGAGCTGAATGCTGAACCGGCGGCAATCAGTTATGCCAATGCGGTAGGCGTACCGCTGGAGGCGCTGGACCACACTGTGTTTGCCCTGCACCCCATCGCGGTAAAGTTGGGTGAGGCATACTATGTTCGCTCCATTCAGAAAGCTAACCCGGATAACAGTCTCAGTTTTTACTGTGCGGTAGAAAGCGGTATTGTCCTGACGGTGATGCAGACGGGCGACATTGTGGAAGATACCCGACAGCTGCTGGAAGATATTGTGCTGGAACTGGGTGAGCCCGAAATGATTATTGGCTGTGACTGCGTGCTACGTCGGATGGAGCTTGAACTGACGGGACGTATCGCGCCGGTCAGTGCGATGCTGCAGCGGTTCAGAGTGGTTGGCTTTAATACCTACGGTGAGCAGTTTGCGGGCATGCATCTTAATCAGACGTTTACCGGGGTTGCCATTGGTCGTTGTCGTGACTGATCGGGCCTTAAGGATGCTTCCGTTGTCCGAATGCGTTCGCTATGATGCCCGCTCTGATTTGGCTGAGCACAGTAAGGGATTCTGAGATGCGTACGTTATTGCTGGGTTTATTGTTACTCTGCAGCACTGCCAATGCAGGAAAATACCTGCAGCCGGCTTATATCACCAATACCTATTTCTGTAATACCACTGTCGATGTGGGTGGTTTTGCCCAGCCGGATTCCGTCTTTAATATTCTCAGTGCTAACGAGCCAGGGGCTTTAGGTACTTTCGTGATGAATCTGCTGCTGGACAAAGGGCGGCATCGTATTGAAGTGGACATTCTTGATGTGTCAGGCAAGAAAGTCGATAGCCTGAATTTTGATGTTGTAGAGGCGACGGAAAATGACTGGACCTATACCGTTACCGGACGTTTTGGTGGCAGTTTTGCTCCGGGTGGTATTTTCTTCAAAGCCTTTGATCGTCACAATCGTAAAAAACGGGTGCATATCGGCACCTTTCGTCTGCTGACCGAGTAAGCCTGATACGCTGCCCAGGCGGGTGCTCTGAGCGTACTTACGTCGCTTATCTCTTGTTTCGTTTGCTAAAATTGGGCCCCACCGATAAAATCCCGCTGCAATCTGGGGCTATCAACTACGGGCACCGTCGCCAGATTAAACGCCCATTTTGATCGCGCACATCATGAAAGCACATAAAATTCAGCAAGCTCCTATCCCAATGCGCCATGTTGGCCCGATAAAAATCTGTGGCCCGGTGCTGGAAGAAAAAGTATCTGTACCTCTGGCAACCTATGAAACCCCACTCTGGCCATCTGTTGGCCGTGGTGCTCGGGTATCTGTGTTGACTGAGGGGATTCGTTGCACCATTGTGGATGAGCGGATGACGCGCTCCATTTTGCTGGAAGCGGATAACGCCACTGAAGCACTGGCAGCACTGACGTCCATTAAAAACCGCCAGGATGATCTGCAGGCGGTCGTGGCGCAGTCCAGCCGGTTTGCCCGGCTGATCGACATGAATGCGCAGATTGTCGCCAATCTGCTCTACCTGAGGCTGGAATTCACCACCGGTGATGCCTCGGGCCACAATATGGTGACGAACGCAGCGGATAAACTGTTCCCCTGGTTGCTCACCGAGTACCCTCAGCTGCGTTATAGCTCCATTTCCGGTAACTATTGCTCCGATAAAAAGGCAACGGCGGTTAACGGTATTCTGGGACGCGGTAAAAATGTGATTGCCGAGATCATCATTCCCCGTGAGCTGTGTGAGCGTCGACTCAAGACCACCCCGGAAAAAGTGGTGGATCTGAATATAAAGAAAAACCTGATTGGTACCATGATTGCCGGTGGTTTGCGCAGCGCTAACGCGCATTATGCCAATATGTTGCTGGCGTTCTATCTGGCGACGGGGCAGGATGCGGCAAACATTATTGAGGGCTCGCAAGGGATCGTGCATGCCGAGGTACGCGATGGCGACCTGTATTTCTCCTGCACACTGCCCAATCTGATTGTGGGGACTGTGGGTAATGGCAAGGGACTGGATTTCGTAGAAGAGAACCTGCGTCAGCTGGGCTGTAAAGAAACGCGTGAGCCGGGCGCTAACTCACGTCGGCTGGCGGCCATCTGTGCCGCAACCGTGCTGTGTGGTGAATTGTCGCTGCTGGCTGCCCAAACCAATCCGGGCGAGCTGATGGAAGCCCATATCAAACTGGAACGCTAAGTGATGACTGATCGGACCAACGACCGCAAGCTCGAACATATCCGGGCGATTGAACATGACCCGACAACGGATCGTGATCAACGTTATTTTGACCGGATTCGCCTGACCCATCGAGCGCTGCCGGAACTGGCGCTGGCCGATATCAAACCGCAGATCGAGTTTCTCGAGCGTCAGCTCAGCTTTCCGTTGCTGATCTCGTCGATGACCGGTGGTGATCATGAGCTGATCTGTAAGATCAACCGCAACCTGGCTGAGGCTGCCCAGCGTACCGGTGTGGCGATGGCGGTCGGTTCGCAGCGTGTCATGTTTACCAACCAGGCGGCTGAAGAGAGCTTTCGCTTACGCGAACTGGCCCCTGATGTACCGTTGATTGCTAATCTCGGTGCGGTGCAACTTAATTGCGGTCTGGGTATCCGCCATGCGATGCAGGCGGTTGATATTCTGGAAGCCGATGCGCTGTATCTGCACCTTAATCCGCTGCAGGAAGCCGTTCAGCCAGAAGGGGATACCGATTTCCGTCACCTGACAGAAGAGATCGGCACCCTGGTGGAAACCATGCCAGTCCCTGTTCTGTTAAAAGAAGTGGGTGCCGGGCTGTCACCGAGTGATATTAAAGCGGGCCTCAGTGTTGGGGTTAAGTACTTTGATTTAGCGGGTAGTGGCGGGCTGTCCTGGAGCCGGGTAGAGCATCACCGTAACCCCCGTGAAGATGATCTGGGGCTACGTTTTCAGGACTGGGGCATTCCAACGCCGTTGGCGCTTAAACTGGCTGCTCCCTATAAAGATCAGGCGTCCTTTATCGCCAGTGGTGGTGTGCGGGACGGGATTGATATGGCGAAAGCTGTTATACTCGGCGCTTCGCTTTGTGGTATGGCGGGGCCGTTTTTAAAGCCTGCCATGGAATCAGCAGACGCCGTGGTTGCGGTAATAGAGCGTTTGCGACGTGAATTTGTAACTGCCATGTTCCTGTTAGGCGCAGCGGATTTTGACGCCCTGTACCGGAACCAGGCCCTGGTTCTTGAAGAGTATTGAGGATCGAGCACTCCTTATGTCAGTCGGTATTGACGAAATCAGTTTTTACACCTCCAACTATTACTTCGATCTTCGAACGTTGGCCGAGGTGCAGAACACCGATACAGAAAAGTATTATCAGGGTATTGGTCAAGAAAAAATGGGTATGGCAGCGCCGGATGAAGACGTTGTCACAATGGCTGCCAACGCCGCTCTGCCACTGGTCGAGCGCGTGGGAACGGATGCTGTTAGTACCCTGCTGTTTGCGACTGAAACCGGTATAGACCAGTCAAAGTCAGCGGGCATTTATGTTCATCGCCTGCTGAACCTGCATGAAAACTGCCGTGTCGTTGAGCTGAAACAGGCCTGTTACAGTGCCACAGCTGCGCTGCAGATGGCCTGTGCTCTGGTTGCACGCCAGCCAGAGAAAAAAGTGCTGGTGATTGCCTCCGATATTGCCCGCTATGATCTGGACTCTCCAGGCGAAGCAACCCAGGGTTGTGGTGCTGTGGCGATGCTGGTGACGGCCAATCCGCGGCTGGTCGAGATTGAGCCGGAAGTGGGTAATTACGCGGAAGATGTAATGGATTTCTGGCGGCCTAACTATCGGACCACCGCGCTGGTTGACGGTAAGTACTCCACCAAAATCT
>JAIBDV010000296.1 GCA_024686055.1 Neptuniibacter sp. | reverse complement strand
TTGCTGTTAAGCCTGTTATTGAAACAACCCGACAACACCACAAAAATAAATCAGATCAAGTGGTTAGCCCTGCCTTTACTGCTAAGCGTTATTGTTCTGCAATCCATGCAGCAGTACATTGCCAGCGCCATGAGTGCGAAGACTCAAAGCGAATTCATGCTCAAAGCAAAGGTCGCGGAGAACAGCCTGAAGCGGGATATGAATGCGTATCTCGATAGTTTGAACCAGCTGGGAGCCGAATTAACGCGCCTGCCGGTCATCCATAAGGCACAGTTTGCTCAAATCGTCAGTCGGCTGTCTGACAACCTGCCGGGCCTCAAAGCGATGTCATGGAACCCGTTGCTTACCCAACCGGAACTCCCCGTCTTTCTTGAACACGCGCGTACCCATATAGACCCGGATTTCCGCCTGAAAGGCTCCCCTATTCAACCCGATGACCCGCTGGTGATTGTTCAGCTGATCGAACCACTGGAGCAGAACCGCTCGGCACTGGGTTTTAATGTCTTCTCGCATAAGGACCGCAAGCAGAGCATGCTCCACGCCACGGCCACCCACCGGGCAACGGCCACCAATATTATTCAGCTGGTCCAATCAGACAAACAGGAACCCGGGTTGCTGATTTTTGTGCCGGTTTATCATAATGCTGATGCAATGGATGCCAGCATTAGTGGTTACCAATACCTGGAGGGCTTTGCTGTTGGCGTATTCCTGGTCCCCGAAATGCTTAAACGGAGTGTCCTCGATGAAGACGTCAATTTTATTGATCTCTACATTTATGAAAATAATGAGCCGGCCAGCAGTGTGTACGGCAACCCGAACATAGTATCGATGATCGAAGCAAACGAGGGCTTGAAGTATATTTTTCATATGCGCTTCGCTAATCACCACTGGACCTTCAACCTTCATATAAATAGTGAGCAAGTCACCGCATTTCGGATCAGTCACTCGCTTCACTTTTTGCTGATCAAGGCAGTATTTGGCAGCCTGGCAGTCTTTATTATCCTGACCGCCTTTGGCCGTAACAGTTACCTGCTGGAGCTGGTCAGCAGTCGCACCCACGAACTGGTCAAGCTGAACGAAAAGCTCGAGCATTTTGCCTTTTACGACTCACTGACAGGCCTGCCTAATCGCCGGCTGTTTATGGACCGTATGCAACACGCCCTGGCGCTGGCCAGGCGTGATCGCCATAACATCGCCCTGCTATATATGGACCTCAACCGCTTCAAACAGGTTAACGATACGCTGGGTCATGAGGTTGGAGACTTGCTGCTGAAAGAGGTCGCCAGCCGTCTTAGCAGCACCTTGCGTTCCAGCGACACTCTGGCGCGGGTCGGCGGTGATGAATTTACCCTGCTGATAGAAAACAACCCTGATACCCAAACATTACAAATCGTAGTGGACAAACTGACGACCAGCCTGCAGCCAGCCATCAACGCACCGGGCCAGGCACTGACGGCTTCAATCAGCATCGGCGTCGCCGTCTTCCCCCAGGATGCCGACAGCCTGGCAGAGCTGATGCGTGCCGCCGATGAAGCCATGTACCAGGCCAAGCAGCGTGGTCAGAACAGCTGTTTTTACCCATCCGTAGCCAGACAGCAGGTCTGAGCCTGCCCGCCGGAACAGCTACCCACAGAAAACCGACGGTTACCTTCTCCTCCGTGCGCCATAGGTCTACCCAGGCCTGGCCCCGAATTTGCTCACATTCTGATCAGCAAATCCGTTGCAGCGTCAAAAACACGATTTGATCCTGCACCCAACCTGGCCCTGGTCGCCTGACACGCCGATTCACCGGTGCTGTCGAGCACGACATGCTGTACAGGGCATCTGGCAACCGCGATCTGAGAGCGGCAACGCACCTGAGCCTGTGCCGCATGGAGGCAATAGATGACCGCATTTTCCCTTGGCAATATCCACGATGCCATTAACCAGCAAGCCGGTACCTACCGTTCCGCCGAACACACATTGGGTATTAATACCTATGCCGATACCTTTGCCGAGGTATACGAGCTGATGCAGGAAGGGCTGATCGGCGAAGACAGCACCGCCGCTGCCAACGTCGGTGCCATGATGTCCAACAGCGCTGGCGCGATCAGCCTGACCCAGTGGAGCGAAACCGACAACGCCCGCTGGCACGCCCTAAATCAGGACGGTGAGGCAGGCAAGCAGGCTGCGGGCTATCTGGAACAGATGGTCAGCGAACGGCGCAATCTGACTGACAGTTACCTGGGCGGCTATCAGAGCATGGCCGGTTCACTGCAGAAGAATGTTAGCGACAGCGGTGCTGTGCCGGTTGAGGAGGGTGGCAATATGGTCAGCCTCGACTGGATGCTGGATAACGCTGCCGCCGGACGTCCGGTGACACAGAAACCCGATGGCACTGAACATCCACGGGCCGCCGAGCTGCAAAGCTGGTGGGATAACAACACCCATAACCTGAAGGCCGTACAGGATGACTACGCAGCCCTGAAAACCTTCCCGCGCGACACCCAGAGCTGGCTGGAAGCTCGCAATATCACCCCGTCCGCCGAGGTCGATGCGGTACTGGATAAACACGTTAACGACGCCGGATTGCCCGCCATCACCGACAGCTCGGACGACTTCCAGTGGCAGAACAGCCGTATCGGCAGTGGCTCGGTCACCGATGCTCAGCTGGCCAGCGCCAGTGCTGGCTGGGCCGAGAATCATCTGCCCAAAACCACCACTGGCCTGCGCGAATACATTGCTGATCTGCGCGATGAACTGCGTGAAGATCTGTTTGAAGATAAAGACCAGGCCGGGGTGCAGCACTGGGTCGCCTCCGGCCTGCTGAACCAGGAGCGCAGCAACCTGCACAGCAGTGTCAGCCAGCTGGGTAATGGCCTGTTTGCCCAGTTCCGCGATCAGCTGCATAACCCGGCCCACGCCGACTTCACCCTGCAGGATGTGATGGAAAACTACCTGGCAGGCACCCCGCTGGGCCAGCTGGCCGACGGCTCCCAGCACCCCGATGCCGCCGCTATCGAACAGTTCTGGCAGGACAACCAGCTGACCCTGACCCAGTACAGTGACCAGCAACAGCAATTCCAGCAACTGCCACGCACCCCGCTGGACTATATGCAGCAGCAGGAAGCGAAGATCGAGCAGTTTATGGCGCAGTTCTTCCCTGACTTTGCCACCGGCAACGACGCCAGCAATATCGCCTGACCATCCGCGCTGCACCGGGCCCGCAAGCCTGGTGCAGCGTCATCATTTCTCATTACCCGACAAAGGATGTTGCTATGAGAATGCTCCAATTCAACGATCAGGCACTCAGGGTGCGTACCGACCTCGGCCGCGCACTCGGCTCCCTGGAGCGCCAGTCTCTGGTGGGCCAGAGCAGCTTTAATTCCTTCGACCTCTGCTCACTGATCGATAACAACAGCAGTGGCGTGACTCTGCACCAGGCCAGCCTCAAGGACGACAACCGCTACCAGGCGCTGGCCGCCCAGGGAGATGCCGGTCAGTTACTGGCTGAGTATCAGCAACAGCGGGTGGAAACCCGACGTCAGGCTGTTGACCAGTATGTGGACACTTACTATCAACTGGCGCGCAGCTTTGCCAATGAGGTTGACCCTGACTGGAACGGTGATTTCAGTGCCGAACGAACCTCCTTACAACAGCTGATTGAGGACCCTGACAGCGGCCAGCCACTGATCGGCAACGAGCATCGCATCGCCGCCAATGCGGTCGACCGGGATCAGGTGCTGGCGTTTATGCAGCAGCACAGCTTTGAAATCACTCAGGTACGCCAGCTCTATCGGGAGCTGAAGGAAGCGCCGCCGGAGCTGGAAGGCTGGTTACAACAGCAGGGCATCAGCCTGAGCGCCGAGATGGATGCTGCCCTGGACGCGACCCGCTATAACAACGCCCAGCCCGGTGATAACACCCTGGCTGCCCTGACAACCCATGTCCGGGTCGTGGGGGCCAGCAGCCAGAACAGCGTGCATATTGAAGGGGACAACCTGCAACTTGGCGCTGCCCAGCGCCAGTCACGCGGGGCAACCCGAGACCTGTGGCTGGCCAGCCGACTGGACCAGCGCCAGCAGAGCCTGAAAATCCCGGATACTGACGACCCGAGCCGCCAGTTATTCTTCAATGAGACATCCCCCGAGCAGGTTGCCCAGCGTGACCACCGGATCAGCGAGATCAACCCGCTCCAGCAACAGCTGGGCAGCCAGGTTGCGCAACGGTTCAGCCTGAACAGTGAGAGCGAACACTTCAGCCTGCAGGATATGGTGGCCAATCTGATCGCCAATCGCCCAGTATCCCGCCTCAACGATGGCAGCAGTCACCCTCAGGCAGCGGAGATCGAGCAGTTCTATCTGCAGCACCGCAGCCAGATTGACCGTTACAGCGACCTTGCACAGCGCTCCCAGCAGCCAGCCGACAAGAACGGGTTACGGATGATCACCAGTCCGATTGGCCCCGCCGCCAGCCACGAAAAACTCCGGGAAAATATTGAAGCAAGGCTACAGACTCAGTCCAGAGA
>JAIBDV010000340.1 GCA_024686055.1 Neptuniibacter sp. | reverse complement strand
GTGCTGCACAGCATTACCGCCACCACCGCCAACGCCAATCACTTTGATGACTGCGTTCTGCGCCATATCATTAACTAATTCAAACATGTCCCTTCCTCCAGGTTCAGTGCCCAACCCGCACCTGCTGTATTGTGGCCAAAATACCCCATTGCCGAGGCGCGCAGAGGCTGGTGACGCAGGGCTGTTACCAGCTGTTGCCATTGTAGCGGTACGCCTTTGTACAGTGCCGGACCATCCGGTACGCCCGCCAGTATCAGCAGGCCAGACAGCAGTGCGGCTGCAGCCACCATTAACATAACGGTTTGCCAGTGATCACCTATCCAGCTTGATAGCAGGTGAGGGAACGCGGTGCCCAGTACCAGCGCACCGACCAGGTAGCCCAGCGCCCGGCCCAGCCCCTGTGGGTACCAGCCGGTGGCGATCTTCATACCCGTCGGGTAGATCCCTGCCAGCATCAGGCCGGAACAGAAGCGCAGCACCAGCAACTGTTCAAAGCTGTTGGCCCAGAGTGCAATAGCCAGTGAGCTGATAGCGCTGAGGCTGGTGCAGCAAAAGAAAATCAGCCGTGGTGAAAAGCGATCAGCCAGCGCCAGCAGTGAAAAGACCAGAGCCCCGATGATAAAGCCCAGCTGTACAGAGTTGGTAATGCTGGTGATGGCGCTGTCGGTCAGTGACCATTGTTGTTGCAGGGCAGGCAGAATCGCATTGCCGGCCAGCCAGCTGATGGTGCCCAGAAACTGGGCCAGAATAATCAGTGGCAGAATATGGCTGGGGCGCTGAATATCAGACACAGAGTAACCTGAGGGCGAAAAATGCTGATAATACGGTGCAGGCAGGACCGGGTCGAGGTTGAATTAACGGCTGTTTAGAGGAACTGCCACCAGCGGACTTTTTTGCGCTGCTTAACGCTCTGGCAGACTTCCATAAACAGTTCATGCAAGCCATCAATATGGCGTAGCTTCAGGTTGTCATTGTCGGTGTAGAGCTTGAACTCATAGACCTTACTGTCCCGGCTTTTATACAGCACGATATGGAAATCTTTCAGTGGGTAGCGCTGGGTACCTTGCTTCCCCTGGTGAACCAGTAATGCGCCATCGAGAATTTCCAGTCGCTGTTCGCGAATGCGCTGACAGGCTTTGATAACCGGGTTGGCACATAGTGCGATAACCAGCAGGAAGGCGACTGCTGCCACCGGTAAAGGCAGCCAGCCAGTGGTGGTTACAATCGCCAGCAGCGCACCTAGTCCCAGTGCCTGCTCCAGACGTTCAAACAGATAACGTAGTACGGCAAATCGGTTCGGGGTGTAGTGCATAGCGCTGGCCTGTGGTTCGCTGGGAACGCCAGTCTAGCCCGTGATTATGGCTGGGAACAGGCCAGATGCTGGTTATTCATAGGGCCATCTTTGTCGTTATCCAGGGGGCTGTGAGGCCCTGTCAGTATTGCATTGCAGTTAAAACTCTCGAGTAAGCTGGCGCCGCGTTTCAGCCAGTGCTCAGCCTGCTGCTGGTTCTCGATTTCATACACCATGACGGGTAAGGGTTGATCATCCAGCCGTTCATCAGCGGCAATGTGCTGTTTGTTAATGATCAGATAATCTGGCTGTGCAGCACTCAGGTTGCTATCGATTGCTGGCCATTGGCGCAGGATCAGCCCGGTGCGGGGCTCGCTGTTGCGCAGCAGTGCCAACAGTGGAGCGTTAAAGCTGATGATGATGACAGATTCCCGGACCGGTGCCAGCACCGGCTGGATGGCATTCAGCACCCGCTGGTGGCCAAAATGTTAGATGGATTCTTCCTTTATCTCGACAAACAGTTGCAGCTTAGGAACACTGGGCTGAATAAACTGATACCACTCGATTACTTTGCGTAACGTAGGAATCGGTTCAAAGCGGAAGCTCGGGCCTAATCTGGGTGGCTCGCTGGCAGTGAATCTGGCAAGCTCAGCGGAGGTGAAATCGTTGATACTACCGTCGATACCACTGGTGCGTTGCAGGCTGAGGTCGTGATAGACCATCGGGGTCAGATCGGCGCTGAGCTGAACATCGAACTCCAGGTAGTGGCAGCCATCAGCTACGGCTGCCTGGAATGCACTGAGGCTGTTTTCTGGATAATGCTGCTGGTTACCTCGATGAGCAACCAGTCGATGGATGAGTGGGCTGGGCTGCATTACTCGTGTACCTGAATGAGCTGGATACCCATTCAACCTGGCTCCGAATCATGATGTTCGCAAGTACCAGGTAATCTTGTATTAGTGCAAACTGGCCAGTCGGTTGTACATTTATGGGTAGTAC
Source organism: Neptuniibacter sp. (assembly GCA_024686055.1). GTDB lineage: Bacteria > Pseudomonadota > Gammaproteobacteria > Pseudomonadales > Balneatricaceae > Marinobacterium_C. Next base: position 1,664 of record JAIBDV010000340.1, on the reverse strand, counting down.
GTAGCCTGTTTTTAAGTGATATTTATCTTAGACTGGCTACTATCAATTAGAATTTACTCCTTTACTTGGAAATAAAGATAAGATCCGTGCTTCAGGCTACGATAGTTGCGAGGATCTTTCTGCAGGATGCATCGTATGGATGAGAAGTTACTACGTTTTGAAGAGTTAAGGCTCCAACCCGGCCAGCGCCTGCAGCTGGATATTTCAGACTACAGCGCCAGCCGTGATAGCAGTACGCTTCTTGGTTATAACCAGGGTCAGTCGATCATTGTCTCGACGCCGCAGCATAACGGTGCGGCGATCAAGGTGACCAAAGACACCGATGTAACGGTACGATTTTTTTCCCAGACTCTGAATGGTGCGGGTGCCTTTAAATCCAAGGTGTTGCACTCAAGTACGCTGCCTTATCCACATATGCATTTGTCGATGCCGGACGGTGTTGTTCTGGGTGAAGTCCGTCGGGCATTGCGGGCCAAAGTTAGCCTGGCGACAGCTATCGTCTATCAATTTAGAGATGAGCCTTGCAAGGTCCCCGCCTGTATTACTGATATCAGTGTGATGGGGGCGCGTGTTGAGCGTCTGCCAGAATACGCCCAGTTCGATGACAACCATGAGATTACCCTGATATCACGCATTGAAGTCAGTGGGGTGGATTGTACGGTGCGTGTTAAAGGCATTGTGCGTAATGTTTCGGATGGTAAGCAAGGGCGGATACTGGGTGTCGAATTTGTCGAGGTTGATGATCCGACCCGCGTCCTGCTACATGGTTATACCCTGAGCCAGATGCTGGATTTTGCCTGCTAGTTGTCATCCCTGTGCCCGGCAGATACGGTTCTGCCGCTGCCGCCTGGTCTCCTCGTGCGGCTTTGCATGAATATCAATCATCTTTAGCTGAGCAGGGTCGGTTGATCTTTGCCTGCCCCCTTTTTAAACTCCTGTCATCTGCTGGTACTGACTCTGTATAGGGTCAGTTTAATCGGGAAGTTCAGTGCATGGCTCGGCCATAAAGCTGACGCTGCCCCCGCAACGGTAAACACCTGAGAGCTCTGCCTCTTGCTACGTACACTGTGCCACTGTCTGAACGCTGCTATGCGGGGGATGGGAAGGCGTACGTAGTTCTGATCTGTCCGGGGATTGTGGGCGGGTCAGGTGTCAGCCCGGAGACCGGCCCGCAGACTACGTAACCAGCATTGCGGTGGGCGATGTATCGGGACCTTTCTGCACCGTGATGTATTCGTCACCCTGCTTGTCCGGTGCCTGCCATGCTGGTCTGCCTTTTTTTGCAGCCGTGCCACAGGCGCGCAGGACTCCTTTTTATGACAAGCACCAGCCACTGGCTCGACGCTGAGCAGGGCCGCCGATGAGCCGCCATGCTTTTTCTGACGCTGATCGGGCCGCCGTGTATCGGGCGATCGCTGAGCGTCGTGATATGCGTCACTTCCGTAATGACCCGGTTGATCCTGCCATTCTGGCCCGCTTACTCCACGCTGCTCATCAGGCACCCTCGGTCGGCTTGATGCAGCCCTGGCGGATTATCCGCATTACCGATACCGTCGTGCGGAGTGAAATCCGCGCGCTGGTGGAAGCTGAACGGCTGGCGACTGCCGAGGCCCTGGGAGAGCGGGGCAGTGAATTTATGCAGCTTAAAATCGAAGGACTGGATC
>JAIBDV010000288.1 GCA_024686055.1 Neptuniibacter sp. | reverse complement strand
CGCTCGACGCCCTGCTGCTGTAGCAGGTACACGGCATGGCTTTCCTGCTCACTAAAAATAGCAACCAGTACGTTGGCACCGGTAACTTCCTGGCGCCCGGAGGACTGCACATGGAAGACGGCCCGTTGTAATACCCGCTGGAAGCCCAGGGTTGGCTGGGTTTCTACATTAGGTACGGTCTCTGGTAGCAGAGGGGTTGTTTCGTCTACAAACTCTGTCAGGCTTTTGCGCAGCGGGTCGAGCTGCGCGCCGCAGGATTGTAATACATCCGCAGCTTCACGGTTATCCAGTAGTGAAAGCAGTAGATGCTCCACTGTCATAAACTCATGTCGCTTCCCCCGGGCGGTCTTAAACGCCACACTGAGGGTATCTTCCAGCGCTCTGTTCAGCATGATGTCACCTCCCTTATACCTGTTCGACTTCGCATAGCAGCGGGTGATTGTTGTCTCTAGCATATTGATTCACCAATGCCGCTTTAGTTTCAGCTACATCGCGAGTAAATACACCACAGACGCCTTTCCCCTGGGTATGGACGGACAGCATTACCTGTGTCGCCTTTTCCTGGTCCATGCTGAAAAACAGGACCAGGATCTCTACCACAAATTCCATGGGAGTGTAGTCGTCATTTAACAGGACGACTCGGTACATAGCGGGCCGCTTGAGCGCCGGTTTCGCCTCTTCTACAACGGTGCCAGCGTCCTGTCCGTCGTGATGGTCCGGTTCATCACCATTTCGAATCAGATGCGTTTTTTCACTCATAGAGACCTATTCCACGTTGACTTTAAATAAAAACCTACTCATTACAATTAGTTGCACAAGCTTTGGTTTGGTATAGGCAAATCGTATGATTTACCAGTCCAGCGATAGAGCATTCTGTACGAGGTGCTATACTGGCGTAAAGCAGGGTAGCTCATGTCTGATGTACCTGTACGTTTTTAGCCAAAAGTTTGGTTGCTGTGCTGTCTCCATTGTAGCAGTCCAGGCCAATCGAAGGCTGGCAGATTTTTAAAGCGTCATAGTCAGGAGTAATGTATGCAAACAGGGAAAGTGAAGTGGTTTAATAACGCTAAGGGTTACGGGTTTATCCTGTCCGATGAATTCGGTGAAGACCTTTTTGCGCACTACTCGGCTATTCAGGTAGAAGGATACAAAAGCCTGAAAGCTGGACAGGAGGTTGAATTTGATACTAAACCGGGGCCTAAGGGTATCCACGCGGTTAATATCAAACCAGTAGGTGGCCACTAAAAATTGACGCCCCTTCTGCGGTCTGCCGTTTGAAGAGCCAGTTCTAATAAAAAACCAGCTGAGCGGCTGGTTTTTTATTGTCTGTTTTTTAAACTGCTAGCCTTCCATATGCTGAGCAACTGCTACGCCAAAGTCACTGCAGCTTAGCTCCGTGGCGTTGTCCATCAGGCGGGCAAGGTCATAGGTGACACGGCCTGACTGGATCGCACCCTCCATGCCATTGATGACGTTTTGGGCGGCCTCATGCCAGCCCAGGTGGTGTAACATCATCTGGGCTGAGAGTATCAGCGAGCCTGGATTGACCTTATTCTGCCCGGCGTAACGGGGGGCGGTACCATGGGTTGCCTCAAAGATGGCGACGGTGTCAGACAGATTGGCACCGGGGGCGATGCCAATACCGCCCACCTCGGCGGCCAGGGCATCAGAGATATAGTCGCCATTGAGGTTCAGAGTCGCGATTACATCGTATTCAGCGGGCCTGAGCAGAATTTGCTGCAGCATTGCGTCAGCGATCACATGTTTGACGATAATCGCATCACCGGTAGTCGGGTGGCTGAAGCTTAGCTGGTCGCTATCAGGCACTTCGGTGGCACCAAATTCGTCTTTAGCCACCTCGTAGCCCCAGTTTTTAAAGGCACCTTCAGTGAATTTCATGATGTTGCCTTTGTGTACCAGCGTCAGTGAGCGGCGCTGATGATCAATACAGTACTGCAGGGCTTTGCGGATCAGGCGTTTGCTGCCCTGCTCCGATACCGGTTTGATGCCGATGCCGCATTGCTGATCAAAACGGATCTGACTGACGCCCATTTCTTCCTTTAGAAACTGGATGACTTTATCGGCCTCGGGGCTGCCGGCGGGCCATTCAATACCGGCATAGATGTCTTCCGAGTTTTCCCGATAGACCACCATGTCGACATCGGCCGGGTGTTTCAGTGGGCTGGGTACGCCGCTGAACCAGCGCACCGGGCGCTGGCAGACATAGAGGTCCAGCTGTTGGCGTAAGGCCACATTGAGTGAACGAATACCCCCGCCTGTCGGGGTGGCCAGCGGGCCTTTAATGCCCACCCGGAATTCTCTGAATGCTGCCAGGGTTTCATCGGGTAGCCAGTTGTCATTACCGTATAGCTGGTTGGCTTTCTCGCCCGCATAGACCTCCATCCAGCAGAGCTGGCGCTGGTTGCCATAGGCGCTGGAAACCGCGGCGTTGATCACCTGCTGCATCACCGGGGTAATATCCACGCCGATGCCATCGCCTTCGATAAAGGGTACAATCGGCCGCGCTGGAACATTAAGAGAACCGTCGTGACCAGAAACGATGCGCTCGCCGTCGGCGGGCACCTTGATGTGCTGATATCCCATGCTCTGCTCCATCTGAATGAAGGGTTGATAACTGTTCAGTATAGGTGCTGTGGAGCCCGCCTTTTATTGAGTGAATTAAGACGCTGTATGGCCAGAATTCTGCTGTTTAATAAGCCCTTCCAGGTGATGACCCAGTTTACCGATGATCAGGGCCGTAAAACGCTATCGGATTATATTGACCTGCCCGATGTTTATGCGGCGGGCCGGCTGGATTATGACTCAGAAGGGTTGCTGCTATTAACCGACAACGGGCAGCTGCAGCACCAGCTGGCGCACCCGGATTTTAAACAGCCAAAAACCTACTGGGCCCAGGTTGAGGGTGATATCAGCGACGAAGCGCTGCAGCAGCTGTGCGAGGGGGTTGAGCTGAATGATGGCCCGACCCGCCCGGCGAAAGCGCGCAAGCTGGATGAGCCTGAACTGTGGCCGCGTAATCCGCCGATCCGGCAGCGGCAGTCGATTCCGACCAGCTGGGTTGAGTTGATTATCACCGAGGGCCGTAATCGCCAGGTGCGACGAATGACCGCAGCGGTGGGCTTCCCAACGTTACGACTGGTGCGGGTAGCGATTGGTAAATGGTCGATTGAAGGGCTGAAGCCTGGTGAACATCGCGTGCTGGAGGTCAACACGCCGGCTCCTCGGCCTAAAGTGGCGATGAGTCGGCGCGGCGGTCGTTCGGGGTCTGCGCCTCATAAAGGCCCCCGCCGTGGTGCCGGTGCAGGCAAAAAACCCGCTGGCAAACGCCCGGCCGGGCGCTGATCACCTGATAATGGGCGCTGCTTACCAGCGGGCTGCAGCATCCATGTCAGTACCTTTCTGCTCTACCCACTGCTCGCCGGTGCGGGTCAGTTCTTTCTTCCAGAACGGCGCATCCTTTTTCAGGTAGTCCATCATGAATTGCGCGGCTTCAAAGGCGTCCACCCGGTGGGCGCTACCGACGCCAACGAAAACAATATTGTCGTTCAGGCCCAGGGTGCCCACCCGGTGAATAATAATCACCTGATGCAGCTGCCAGCGCTGGGCGGCCTGGTCGACAATGCTATCCAGTGCTTTTTCGGTCATGCCCGGGTAATGCTCCAGGTACAGGCCAGTCAGGTCCCCTTCAACCAGCTCACGCACAATGCCGGTAAAGGTTACCACTGCCCCGCTGCTGGCATCGTCGGCGCGCAGCTGGCCGGCCAGCTCTGCCATGGAAAAATCTTCGGTCTGTACCTTGATGTAACGTCGGGTCATGACGGTGCTCACTACGGTGTGTTGTCAGGAGGTAAATTGCGGTTATTAATGGTATTGTTGGCGACCTGAATATAACAGTCAAATCAAGAGGAAAGCTATGGTCTGGACACCTCATGCAACCGTTGCCACTATTGTTGAGCGCGACGGCCGTTTTCTGCTGGTGGAAGAGGAATCCGGTGGCCGGGTAGTGCTGAATCAGCCTGCGGGTCATGTAGAAGAAAATGAGTTGTTCCTCGATGCCGCAGTGCGCGAGACTCTGGAAGAGTCCGCCTGGCATGTACAGCCTGACTATCTGGTGGGTATGTATGTGCATCAATCGGCAAATAATGGCGTAACTTATCACCGCATGTGTTATGCCGCGACGGCACTTGAGCATGAGCCAGAACGGCCACTGGATGATGGTATTATTGCTGCCCACTGGCTGACACGGGATGAAATCGTCGCTCGCAGTGCTGAATTGCGCAGTGAGATGGTGCTTAAATGCATTGATGATTACCTGGCGGGCCGCCGTTACCCTCTCGACTTTATTTTTGAATCCCTGAGCTGATCTGCTGATCAGCCTGATGTGAGTACACCCCATCCATGAGCGAAAATGCCAATCTCAAAGTGATCGTCGGAATGTCCGGCGGCGTTGACTCGTCCGTGTCTGCCCTGCTGTTGCTGCAACAGGGGTATCAGGTGGAAGGCCTGTTTATGAAGAACTGGGATGAGGATGATGGCACCGAGTACTGCACGGCCAAAGATGACCTGGCTGACGCCCAGGCGGTCTGCGATAAGCTGGGCATTATGCTGCACAAGGCCAACTTTGCTGCTGAATACTGGGATAATGTATTTGAGCACTTTCTGGCTGAATATAAAGCAGGTCGCACCCCTAACCCCGACATCCTCTGCAATCGTGAAATCAAGTT
>JAIBDV010000018.1 GCA_024686055.1 Neptuniibacter sp. | reverse complement strand
GCCATCAGGCGGTAGAGTGCCAGCATGGCGCCTTTAATCGTGCAGTGGGCACCCAGCCCGCTGCCGCGCTGGTCCAGCTCGGCGATATCGCAGGTCAGCTGGCCTTGCAAAAATTTTTGTGCGTCAGGGCCGATTACACTGATAACCTGCTGATGGATAAGCGGAGTGATCAGGGTCTGATTCTGGGTGGTGCTGGTGCTCAGGCGGTGTTCGCCGTGCAGTGTTGCACCTGTATTCTCAAGTGCTTGCAACCAGTTATTCATAAGTCGATCTCCTGTCAGGCATCGGTGCCCTGTACGGTGGCAAGGCGCTGACCCAGCTGGATAGAGCCCCCTGCCTGATGTTCCTGTTGCCATTGAATGACGTCCTGGCCAAACAGTAATACCACAGTTGAGCCCAGTTTGAAGCGGCCCATCTCTTCACCTTTAGTCAGTTTTATGGTGCTGTGCTGGCCATTGAACTGCTGGTGCTGCGGTGTCCGTGGCGGCGGTGCAATCTGCCCACCCCAGACGGTTTCGATACCCGCAACAATCATTGCGCCGACCAGAATCATGGCCATAGGGCCGTGCTCAGTGTCGAATATGGCCACCAGGCGCTCGTTGCGGGCGAACAGCTGGTCGACATTTTCTGCGGTGGTCTGGTTAACGGAGTACAGATCACCCGGTACATAAATGGTCTGGCGCAGAACGCCGTCACAGGGCATATGTACCCGATGGTAGTCCCGGGGTGACAGGTAGATGGTGGCAAAACTGCCATTCTTAAACTGTTGCGCCAGATCCAGATCGCCACCGAGCAGGGTGGTCAGGCCGTAGCCACGGCCTTTGGCCTGGAAGATACGCTCGTTATTAATCGGTCCCAGCTGGCTGAAGGCACCATCCGCCGGGCTGACAATGGCCTCAGGTGCATTATCAATCGTGCGCACCCCAGGTTTGAGGGCGCGGGTAAAAAAGGCATTGAAAGTCGGGTAGGTGCCCGGTTCGCTTTCCAGTGCTTCCTGCATATTGATCTGGTACTTGCGGGCAAAGACCTTGATAAAGGTGTTTTTTACCCAGCTGACGCGACAGTCGGCCAGCAGGCCAACCAGGCGGGATAGAGCATGTTGTGGCAGCAGGTGTTGCAGTGCGATAAACAGTGTGTCTTTCAAGATGTCAGGTCCATAAACAGAAAGAGGGCCAGTTTAATGTTCAACCGGCGTGTCAGGGTGGTTGCCCCATTCAAACCAGGAGCCGTCGTAACAGCGTACCTGCGTGAACCCAAGGTGTCGGGCGACCAGGTAGGTCAGGCCGGAGCGGCGGTGGGTCTGGCAGTGGGTGATAATGCTTTTGTCCGGGGTAATCCCCTGTGCTGCCAGCAGGGCGAGCAGGCTGTCGCGAGATTTAAGACGAAGGTTGTTGTCCGGGTCCAGCGCATCGGTCCATTCAAACCAGCAGGCGCCGGGGATGTGGCCGCCTTTCTGGGCATTGACAACTTTTTCGCCGTCGTACTCGGCTTTGGAGCGCGCATCCCAGATACAGCTATCAGGGTTGTTCTGCTGGCTGTTGATAAAGGCGATATCGGCCAGTAGCGCAGGATTGATGCGCGCCTCAAAAATGCCGGGCTGCGCAGTGTTATTGATCGTTTCCAGTGGCAGAGAGGCCGCTTTCCAGCTGTTCAGTAAGCCATTGAGGAATGAACAGTCGGTATGGCCGACACAATGCAGTGTCCAGATCATCCGCCCGGCCAGCGCACCGTTCTGGTCGTCATAAACGATAACCTGGCGGCCTTTGCTAAGGCCCAGTTCACTGAATAACTCACTTAACTGGCTGCTGTTCGGGAGTTTGTTTGGTATCGGTTGCTGGCCGCAAAGCAGGCGGGCCGGGTCCAGCCGAATAGCGCCGGGTACGTGACCGAGCTGGTAGTTTTCTTCGCTGCTCAGATCCAGAATCAGCAAGGCTGGATTGTCCAGTTCTGCTGCCAGCTGGGATGGTTCAATGACAAGCGGGAGTGGCATGCCGGGCCCCTGATTTAACGATGATGAAGCCTCGCATCATAACCCGCCGTCGGGGTGGCGACAAACGTAAACAGGCTCCGTTGCGGGAGCCTGTTAGGTTGTTGTGCCTGGTTGCTGCAGGTCAGCTTTTACCGGTCATCCGTTTTAGTGCCAGCGTTGCTGCTGAGCACAGGTAGCGGAAGCGTTCGTGGTGGAAACTGGCCAGAATGGCATCATTGGCCGGGCTGTCGATATGTATCAGGCCAACTGCTTTGTTGTCTAGCAAGATAGACATCAGCATGGTGCCATCGGCAGGGACCAGAGGGTGGTAGGCCTCGGGCAGCATGCGCAGCATTTCGGCACGGTTTGGCTGAGTAATCCAGATGCAGCTGGTTTTCTCTGTCAGTCGCTTGAACAGGCTGGGCACGTTCAGCTCAAAGTGCAGGTCTTCCAGTGGGAAATCCGGATTCATGCCTAGCGATGTGCTGACCTGCATGGTGCGCTTGGAGGGCTGAACACGGTGGAAAATCACCCGCTTCATGCCCAGGCCACGATGCAGGCCCTGGATCAGGGCCTGGAGTATATGGCGTGGCTCGGTATAAGCGGCATGGCCTTTGAGGAAGCGTTGTGCGGTATTGGCATAAATATTCTGATCGCTAAACGCTGGAGCGGGTGGCTCTGCCTGAGTCGTCTGTGCAGGTGCAGGTGCAGGCGTTTCTGTTGCGGTGTTCTGTGCTGCGGGTGGTTGCAGAGTGGTTTTGCTTACAACGGGGGCTGATATCTCTGCGCTGGCCTGTTCACGTGGCTGAACAGGTTCGAGGGCTGTTTTAAGATATTGCTTGGCTTCCCGTGGTGATAGCTTGTAGTGGGGCTGAATGCTGGAAGGTAATAGCAGCATTTCTGCAGCGGGTGTCAGGGTGCCTGGTACATGGTACTGGCGTGAAGAGGTGACGCAGTTCTGATGCAGCTCAGCGGCGGTGTGATCCAGTTCCGCTTTGAGGAAATCATTAAAGACCTCGACAACGCGGATGCTTTTTGGGTGATTCCAGCTAAGCGGTACGGTAAATGCGAGCCAGTTGGCAATCTTTACCGGGAAAAATTTTTGCTGCACTAAGTGGTTGGTAGCACGAATCTCTTCCTGACTCAGCCGTGCGTCATCCGTTGCGCGCAGATTGAGGTTAATCAGCTGCTCGCGGCTGGGGGATTTTTCGTGATCCAGGCTTTCTGAGGCCAGCGGAGAGAGTTGCCAGGTATCAATGAGGGCGCGGGACAGGTCCTGGATCGTGCAGCCCAGTACATCGGTTTCGGCCAGTACATTATCGATACCTTCTTCGCGCATCTTGACCTGGATTTTGCTCATATGCAGAGGTGCATGCAGCCACAGTGCCCAGTGGCCAATGCCGTAGAACAGCGCGGCCAGGTAGGTTTCTTCAGCAAATAGCGCGTTACGCTTGTGGCTCAGGTAAAAAGCCTGAGTCGCTGCGTGGTGGCTGTTGGCGATGGCGCGGAAGTACATCTTCTGCGCCACGCTGGTTGGATTCAGCTTTAACGCGGGGACGCTGTGCATCGCCTCGGTAATATTATCCATGCCCAGGCTGTGTACAGCATGATCCAGCCCGGTAACTTCAGATCCTTTGAGGTGATGCAGCGCCGCAGCCTTGCGGACAATGGCCAGAGCCAGGACGGGGTCGAGCCGGATCAGCTTGCTCAGTTCTGCAAGCGTGGTGGCGTCGCTGCGCAATTTCTTGCGCAGTTTCATCTGGATACTGTTGCGAACTGACAGTGGCTTGTCTTTTAGAAAAGCCACCCAGGTGTCGATCCCCTGCGGGGTGTCTACTGCTGCGTTCATAAGGTTTACTTGCTTCTCCGGGCAAGTTAAGTTCCTGGCGGATGCCGGCCCCGTCAGGATCTGATCGTTTTTGTCTGCTCTTCTAATGCTGACAGTATATGCCAATAACTGGCCCAGCGGGCTTCGCTTATTTTGCCTTCAGCGACGGCGTCTTTAAAGATACAACCGGGCTCTTTCTGGTGGTTACAGTCACGGAAACGGCAGGTGCCTGCAAAATCGCTGAATTCGGTAAACCCACTCATCAGATCCCCGGGCTCTATATGCCAGAGGGCAAACTCCCGGATTCCTGGGGAATCAATCAGATCACCCCCGCTGGGGAAGTGAAACAGCCGGGCAGTCGTAGTTGTGTGTTTGCCTTTACGTGTCTGTTCCGACAATGCGCCGGTCTTCAGATCAACGCCAGGTAGCAGGGCATTGATCAGTGAAGATTTACCAACCCCGGACTGGCCAACAAATACACTGATGCGATTATTCAGTGTTTGGGTCAGCTCTTCCAGCCCTGCTTTGCTGGAAGCTGATGCATGTAGTACCTGATAACCAATATCACGGTAGGACTGGGTCAGGCTATCCAGCTGCTGGCGGTTATCGTCAGTTAGCAGGTCTGCTTTATTTATCAGCAGAATGGGCTCAATGTCACTCAGCTCAGCGGCCACCAGATAGCGGTCGACCAGGTTGGCAAAGGGTTCCGGTTCAACCGCAATGGTGATGACAATAAAGTCGATATTGGCAGCCACTGGCTTCAGTTCGCCGTGGTTGTTGGGTCGCATCAGCGCCCCTTTACGGGGCAGGGCTGCGACGACAACGCCATGCTCTTTGCCCGCGCGCCAGATGACTCTGTCACCGGTGACCAGCTGTCCCAGATGGGTACGCATATGGCAGCGGATGATTTCACCGCTACGCTCACCTTCAAGTGCCTCAACATCTACCTGACGGCCAAAGTGAGAGATGATCAGGCCCTGTTGTTCAGGCCCCAGATCGCCGCCTTCCAGCGCTGCATCAAGCTGTTCATCACGCTTTGAAGCACGCTCTGTGCGCTCCTGCTGTATTTTATCTATACGCCTGGCCTGGCGGCGGTTCACTTTTCGTTTTGCCATAGGGGTGCTATTTACCTCACTAGCGCCTGTTATCGACTTATTGACCCGAAGCTTGAGTTTAAAACTGGATCGCGCAGTTTAATTAACCTGCTCAACATTAGTGGCCCGGGTCAAAGCTGAGTTATTCTATTACACATCATACTGAATACGGGTGTGTTTTCTATGATCGTGAAAATACGCTCAAAATAATGGGGAGATTCGCGCATGGCGCAAAAACAGAACCTGATCTGGATTGATCTGGAAATGACCGGGCTTGACCCGGAACGGGATCAGATCATCGAGATCGCTACAATCGTGACCGATGCGCACCTGAATGTGCTGGCTGAAGGGCCTGCTATGGCTATTTTTGCGACAGATGAACTGCTGGACGGCATGGATGAATGGTGCACCACCCATCATGGTGCATCAGGCCTTACGCAGCGGGTTAAAGACAGCAAAATATCGGCACTGGAGGCTGAGGCGAAAACAATGGAGTTTTTGGCACCGTGGGTTGAGCAGGGTGCATCGCCGTTGTGTGGTAATAGTGTGCACCAGGATCGTCGTTTCCTGGTTAAATATATGCCAAAGCTGGAAGCTTACTGCCACTACCGAAATATTGATGTGAGTACGGTAAAAGAGCTGGCGAAGCGCTGGGCACCGGATATGGCCAGGGGCCTGAAAAAACAGGGTGCGCATCTGGCGCTGGATGATATCCGTGAATCCATTGAAGAGCTGAAATACTACCGCGAGCACTTTTTTAAATTCTGAACCCGTCGCGCTTTAGTAACGCTGTATCCGCTTCTGCTGACGTGGGTCCATGATGGGTAGCGGCTGTGCGGCCTCGCCATTACGTTGAGCCAGTTGCTCAAGCGCCCAGCTGACATGCTCCTGGACAATTTCGGAGGGGTGGTTCAGCCGGGTACGTAATGCTGCGTCTATTTCCGCGCCCCCTCTGCTGTTGCCCAGTGCAACGGCAATATTACGCAGCCAGCCAATATGGCCGGTGCGGCGGATCGCGGAGCCTTCGGTCTTGCTCAGGAAGGTTGCTTCATCCCAGCTAAACAGTGAGACCAGGGTGCTGTTGTCCAGTTTCTGCCTTGGCTGGTAGTCCTGCTCCTGGGTGGTGGTGCTGAAGCGGTTCCAGGGGCAGATAAGCTGGCAGTCGTCACAGCCAAAAATTCGATTGCCCATCAATGGCCGCAACTCCAGTGGAATGCTGCCGTTTAACTCGATGGTCAGGTAGGAAATACAGCGCCGGGCATCCAGTATATAGGGGCCGACAAAGGCGCGGGTCGGGCAGATATCCAGACAGGCAGTGCACTGGCCACAGTGCTCTTCGGTATAAGGCGGGTCGATCGGCAGTGGCAAATCGATAAACAGCTCACCCAGGAAGAACAGCGAGCCGGCCTGTCGATTGAGTAACAGGCTGTGTTTGCCTATCCAGCCCAGCCCGGCTTCGCGGGCCAGTGGTCGCTCCATTACCGGGGCGCTATCGACAAAAGCCCGGTAACCCAGTTCACCAGTGCGTTCCTCCAGCCATTTCCCTAGCTGTGTTAATCGCTTGCGCATGACCTTATGGTAATCCCGGCCCAGGGTGTAGCGGGCCAGGTAGGCTTTGCTATCGTCAGCCAGAGTATCGGCGGGGGCAGTATCCGGGGGCAGGTAGTCCATCCGCACACAGATAATACGCTGAGTGCCGGGGACCAGTTCCGCAGGATTCAGCCGTTTTTCAAAATGATTTTCCAGATAACTCATTTCTCCCTGGTAGCCTTCGTTTAGCCACTGCTGCAAACGTTCCTTTTCCATCTGCATATCGGGAATGGTGATGCCGCACTGAGCGAAGCCCATTTCTATGGATTTGGCTTTCAATTCGTCGCGCAGTTGTTCCAGTGAGACTGTATTGGTCATTAGGTTGATATCTGGCTATTGATCAGGGCTGACGGAGGTGGCTTTTTATGTTGTTGGTGCGATCCCCTATACTGGCCGAAACCCCTGAGAGGCTGTAGCCCATGAGACAACACAACGCATACTTGCCGAGCGCATTATACACGGCAGAGCAGACCCGGTGTCTGGATAGAACCGCGGTCAGCGAAGGCGTCCCCGGTTTTCGGCTGATGCAGCGGGCGGCACAGAGTGCCTTTAGCGCCCTGCAGGCTCGCTGGCCACAGCTGAAGAAGCTGACCTTGCTGTGCGGTGGGGGCAACAACGGTGGTGATGGGCTGGTGATGGCGGTGCTGGCGGTGCAGCAGGGGATGAGTGTGCAGGTGCTGACGCTGGGGGATGACTATGCTGCCGGGCTGCAGGGCGAAGCGCTGGAGGCCTGGCAGCTGCTGTGTGATGAAGGGGTTGATACGCTGCCATGGCAGCCCGATGTGCGCTTCAGTGGTGAATTGCTGGTGGATGCCATGCTGGGGACCGGGTTGACTGGATCGGTGCGGGGGCTTTACCAGCAGGCAATCCGTCGGGTAAACCGCTGTGCGCTACCGGTGCTGGCGGTTGATATTCCGTCTGGCTTGTGTGCGGATACCGGTGCGGTGCTGGGGGAGGCGGTGATCGCGGATTTGACGGTCAGCTTTATAGGCCTTAAACGTGGTTTGCTGACGCACCAGGCCGGTGGCCATGTTGGCGAGCTTAAATTTGACAGTCTGCGAGTGGCTGAGGCCGTGTATGACCAGGTGCCTGTCAGTCTGTTTCGTACCGGCCCCGATGACCTGCGTGAGCGCCTGCGGCCCCGTGCCCGTGATGCTCACAAAGGGAGCCACGGCAGGGTGCTGGTGGTGGGCGGTGATACCGGTATGGGCGGTGCGGCGTTAATCGCTGCACAAGCGGCAGCACGTTGTGGCGCCGGGCTTATTACCCTGGCAACCCAGGCGGAACATGTGACCGCATCACTGGTGCGCTGCCCTGAAGTGATGGTCAAGCCGGTACGTAGTGGTCAGGATCTGCTGCCGTTGCTGGAAAATGCTGATGTGGTGGTGGTCGGGCCGGGTCTGGGGCAGCGCGCCTGGGGTGACCAGCTCTTACAGCAGGTGCTGAAGACCTCTATCCCTGTGGTGCTGGATGCCGATGCGCTGAATATGCTGTGTGCGACGCCAGCCTTGCAGGGGTTAAGGCAGGATCACTGGATTCTGACACCACATCCGGGTGAAGCGGGTCGTTTGCTTGACGAGTCGGTGGCAACACTGCAAGCTGACCGGTTTGCGGCTGTGAATCATTTGCAGCAGCGCTATGGCGGGGTGGTCATCCTCAAAGGCCCTGGCACCCTGGTAGATGATGGCGAAGCGCAGTATCTGTGTAGTGCCGGTAACCCGGGCATGGCCACGGGCGGGATGGGTGATCTGCTCTCCGGTATTATTGGTGCGTTGCTGGCGCAGGGGTTAAGCCAGAGTGATGCGGCGCGCTTAGGGGTTTATCTGCACGCGACGGCTGCTGATCGCTGTGCTGCCCGCCAGGGCGAACGAGGCTTGCTGGCAACTGACTTGCTGGCAGAACTTCCGATGTTGTTGAACGGATTAGACGAATGAGTGAGCAATACCCGGTATTTGGCTGTGAGGCCCATGGTGAATCGGCAATGGTAGAGATTGGCCTTGCGTTGGGTGAAAGCTGCGCCGCCGGTGGCGTGGTGTTTTTACTGGGCGATCTGGGGATGGGTAAAACCACCATGGCCCGGGGTGTTCTGGCGGCCTTTGGTCATCAAGGCAGGGTTAAGAGCCCGACCTATACACTGGTCGAGCCCTATGACACGGAAAAAGGGATGGTCTACCATTTTGATCTTTATCGTCTGGGCGACCCGGAAGAGCTGGAATACCTTGGTATCCGTGATTACTTTGATCCGGCAGCACTCTGTCTGATTGAATGGCCTGCACGGGGGAAGGGGGCTTTACCTGCCCCGGATCTGGAAGTATCAATTTCATTGAAAGATGAAGGACGTTGCCTGCAATGGCAGGCAAAAACCGCGCGAGGTGCTCAGATGGCTGACCACCTCGCGCAGCGAATTGAATTGACAGGACAGGGTTGAATACTGGGAATGGGAATTGCGTGGGTTGCACCTGCCTGGCTTAAAAGGCTGACAATCTGGATGTTATTGATGTTGCTGCCAGTTTTGGCGCAGGCAGCATCCGTCAAGAATGTGCGAATGTGGCTGGCACCGGATCACGCACGGCTGGTGTTTGACCTTAGTGGGCCTGTGACGCACAAGCTGTTTACCTTGCAAAGCCCTGACCGGCTGGTGCTGGATATCCCACGGAGTCAGCTGAAAACTCAATTGAGCCGGGTCAGCCTGGCAAAAAGCCCGATCAGTGCGATGCGCAGTGCCAAAAAAGGCAGCACCTTACGTATTGTGCTGGATTTGAAGGAGTCGATCCGGCCGCGCAGTTTTGAACTCAAGCCCAATGATAAGTATGGCCACCGGCTGGTAGTGGATCTTTATCGAAAATCGCAGAAGAGTCGCCCGTCGGTGAAAGCGCCAGCTGTTAATCAGCAGCGCAACATTATTGTCAGTATTGATGCTGGCCACGGTGGTGATGATCCGGGGGCACTGGGACCGGGTCGGGTACGCGAAAAAGACGTGGTGCTGGCGATCGCCAGGCGGCTGAAAACGCTGCTGGATAAAGAGCCGGGCTTTAAAGGTATTATGACCCGCAGTGGGGATTACTACATTAGTTTGCGAGGGCGTACCCGACTGGCCCGCAAACAGAATGCCGATATGTTTGTATCCGTTCATGCGGATGCCTTTAAAAACCCGCGTGCCAAGGGCGCCTCTGTCTGGGTGCTTTCTCCCAGGGGGGCCAGTAGTGAGATGGGCCGCTGGCTGGCGAGGCGAGAGAACGCAACCGATCTGATCGGTGGTGTTGGCAGTGTATCGCTGGATGATAAAAATAAGGTGCTGAAAAGTGTGTTGCTGGATATGTCGATGACCGCCAGTCGTGCAGATAGCCGTGATGTCGGTAGTAACATCCATCGTAATATTGCCCGCTTTGCCAAAATGCATAAAAAACATGTGGAACAGGCGGGTTTTGTTGTACTCAAGTCGCCGGATATTCCGTCGATTCTGGTGGAAACCGGCTTTATCTCCAACCCGGATGAAGCGCGTAAGCTGAAAACGGCCAGTTATCAGCGCAAAATGGCTGACGCGATTTTCCGCGGTATCAAAGCGCATTTTTACAATAAACCGCCCGCGCATAGCTGGGTCGCCTGGAAAAAACGTGGGGGTAAAAACCGGCCGCAAGCGGTACTGCCAGTGGCAGCGTCGAAGCCTGTGGGGGCGGGGTTTAGCCGTTACAAGGTTGTGTCTGGCGACAGTCTTTCGCGGATTGCCAGCCGTCATGGAATGAGCGTAGCACGGCTCAAATCCATGAATAACCTGACCAGCAACACGGTACGTAAAGGCCAGTGGCTGACCGTCGCTAGCGGCTCAGCAAAGGTTCGACGCCCTGTTTCGCAGCCTACAAGCCGTTATAAGGTCGTACGTGGCGATAGCCTGTCCCGTATTGCCAGCCGTCATGGCATGACGCTGTCTCAGCTAAAATCGATGAATAAGTTGCGTAGTAATACGGTCAAAGTAGGGCAAAGGCTTAGAGTAAAAGCCCGGCCAGCGCCGCCACCAGTGATCAGATATAAAGTCGTTTCCGGCGACAGTCTGTCCCGTATTGCCAGCCGTCATGGTGTTTCGTTATCGGCTCTGAAAGCGGCAAATCGTCTGGCGAGCAACAGTATTCGTATTGGGCAGGTTTTACGTATTCCTGCCAGCTGATTGAGTGAAGTTATGAAGCGTATTCACCTGTTATCGCCGAGGCTGGCGAACCAGATTGCCGCCGGTGAGGTGGTTGAACGTCCAGCATCGGTGGTTAAAGAATTACTGGAAAACAGCCTGGATGCAGGCGCCAGCAAGATCGATATTGAAATCGAGCAGGGTGGGGTCAAGCTGATCCGGCTGCGTGATAATGGCTACGGTATCGAAAAAGATGATCTGCCACTGGCGCTCAGTCGCCATGCGACATCCAAAATTCAGGTGCTGGAAGATTTGGAGGCCGTCGCCAGTCTGGGCTTTCGGGGGGAGGCGCTGGCCTCGGTTAGTTCAGTCTCCCGGTTGACGCTTACTTCAAGGCGGCAGGAGTCTGATGCGGGCTGGCAGGTGCAAACCGAAGGCCGGGATATGGAAGCTACGGTCTCCCCCGCTGCTCATCCGCAGGGGACAACCGTTGAAGTGCGGGATCTGTTTTTTAATACCCCGGCCCGGCGTAAGTTCATGAAAACGGAGAAAACCGAATTCCGTCACCTGGAAGAGGTGGTCAAGCGATTAGCGCTCAGCCGGTTTGATGTTAGTTTTACCCTCAGCCATAACGGTCGGGTGATTCACCAGTTACGCAGTGGTGATAATCCGATGGACCGGGAGCGGCGTATTGCCGGGGTTTGTGGTTCGGCCTTTATCGATCAGTCTCTCAAGGTGGATGTGGCCGCTGAGGCATCAGGCTTGCGGCTCAGTGGCTGGATGGGAATGCCGACGTTCTCTCGCAGTCAGTCGGATCTGCAGTATTTCTTTGTTAACGGGCGGATTATCCGCGATAAAGTGGTTAACCACGCGGTACGCCAGGCCTACCAGGATGTGCTTTACCATGGCCGTCATCCTGCTTATGTGCTGTATCTGGAGCTGGACCCGGCGCTGGTCGATGTCAACGTTCACCCGACTAAGCATGAAGTGCGCTTTCGCGAGAGCCGACTGGTGCATGATTTTGTTTTTCGTACCTTGCACCGGGTGATTGCCGATGTGCGACCGGATGATGCAACGGCACCGGGGTATAACAGCCAGGTATTGGCATCCGCGCCGGGTCAGGTGGCGGATACCAGTACCCACTTTGAGCAGGCGCCGATGAGCCTGGCCCCGGCACCGCCCTCAGCGCCTGTCAGTGCTGATGTTTCACCCGCCAGTGGTGGGGGTTTTAACGGGGCTGGTGCAGGTTATGCGGGCAGCGGTTTTCAGCGTAGCGGCGTATCGCCCTCGGGGGTACGGGAGCAGGTCCGTGCGTATGGTGCGTTACATGAGTCCGTTGCCGAACCTGCTGGCGCTGCTCAGGCATTGCCTCAGGGCAGTGAAGAGTTGCCGCCGCTGGGGTACGCTGTGGGCCAGGTACACGGTATCTATATCCTGGCGCAAAATGCAACCGGGATGGTGGTTGTCGATATGCATGCAGCGCATGAACGCATTGTTTATGAGCGCATGAAAGCCGCTTATGAAACCGATGTGGTCAGGTCGCAGCCGTTGCTGGTGCCCGCCTCAATGGCCGTCAGCAGTCGCGAGGCTGATTGCGCCGAAGAGCAGGCGGCGGTATTTGAGAAACTCGGCTTTAAACTGCAGCGCCTGGGTGAGGAAACCCTGGTGGTGCGTCAGGTGCCGGTGGCACTGGCCAAAGCCAACGTAGAGCAGCTGATTCGTGACGTACTGGGCGATATGTTGATGGTTGGCAGCAGCAGCCGGATTGAACGAAGTATTAACGAGTTGCTGGGCACGATGGCGTGTCATGGTGCGGTACGGGCTAACCGGCAGCTGACACTGCCTGAAATGAATGGTCTGTTACGAGATATGGAGCAGACGGAGCGAAGCGGTCAGTGCAACCATGGTCGACCGACCTGGACCCAGCTGACGATGGCTGAGCTGGATAAGTTGTTTATGCGAGGGCAGTAAGCGGTGACGCTACCGGTAATTTTTTTGATGGGGCCAACGGCCTCAGGTAAAACGCAATTGGCGATGGATCTGCACGATACCCTGGGTGCGGAGATTGTCAGCGTTGATTCGGCGATGATCTATCGCGATATGAATATCGGCACAGCCAAACCGACGGCGGATGAGCTGTCGCGTTATCCGCACCGGTTGATTAACCTGCGTGATCCTGCTGAAGTTTATTCGGCAGCTGAGTTTCGTCAGGATGCACTGGCTGAAATCGCCGAGATTCATAGCGCAGGTAAAATTCCGCTGCTAACTGGCGGTACCATGCTGTATTTCCATGCTTTGCAAAAGGGCCTGGCTAACTTGCCAGAGGCTGACCCGCAAGTGCGCGCGCGCCTGTTACAGGAGGCGGGTGAAAAAGGCTGGCCAGCGTTGCATGCCCGGCTGGCAGAGTTTGATCCGGTATCCGCTCAGCGGCTCAGCCCGAATGACTCACAGCGTTTGCAGCGGGCACTTGAAGTGTATGAAATTAGTGGCCGTACGTTAACGGACCATTGGGCAGCGCAGGAAGCGCAGGAATTACCGTTTCCAGTGGTCTCTATGGCAGTAATGCCACAGGATCGGGCAGAATTACACCGACGAATTGCTCAGCGTTATCAAATAATGCTGGAGCAGGGCTTTGTTGCTGAGGTTGAAGCGCTCCATGCGCGGGGGGATCTGACGGTGGAGATGCCATCCGTACGCTGTGTGGGTTATCGTCAGGTATGGGAGTATCTACAGGGTGGCTGGGATCACGATACGATGGTGGAAAAAGGTATTATTGCCACCCGTCAGCTGGCAAAACGTCAGATAACCTGGCTGCGTAGCTGGCCTGATCTGCACTGGCTGGATACCCATGACCGAAATTTGCGTGACAACGCCTTGAAATTAATAGACTCAGCCATTATATAATGGCGTATTGTTCTGCAGTGTAACGGGTGTTTAACGGTGCCGCCTCTGGGCCCACATTTGTACTCGTCTGTATTCTGCAGGCACTAAAATTATAACGAATAATCATATTTTTCAGGAAGGAGTTTGCAAATGTCTAAAGGGCAGTCTTTACAAGACCCTTATCTCAATGTTTTGCGCAAAGAGCGCATTCCAGTTTCTATCTTTCTGGTTAACGGTATCAAGCTGCAGGGGCAGATCGAATCTTTCGATCAGTTCGTTATTCTGCTGAAAAACACCGTAAGCCAGATGGTTTACAAACACGCTATCTCAACTGTGGTACCGGCACGTCCGGTAAAATTGCCACAGGCTGACGAAAAGCCTGCTAGCTGAGGTCTTCATTGTTCTTTGAGCGCCCGGAGTCTGGCGAGTGCGCCATACTCGTTCATATCGAATTTTCTGACGACGCTGATCAGGAAAGTCCCCGAGAGCTCGAAGAGCTTGCCTTATCAGCTGGTGCTGACCCGGTCGCGTTTCTGACCGGGTCTCGCAACCAGCCCAGCCCCAAGTTTTTTCTGGGCACCGGTAAGCTCGATGAGCTAAATCAACTGGTGCAACTGCACGAAGCCGAAGTTGTTATCTTCAACCATGCGCTGGCACCGGGTCAGGAGCGTAATATCGAGCGTGAGATTCAATGTCGCGTGCTCGATCGTACCGGTCTGATTCTGGATATTTTTGCCCAGCGCGCCCGGACCCATGAAGGTAAGTTACAGGTCGAGCTGGCGCAGCTTGAGCATATGTCGACCCGTCTTGTACGCGGCTGGACCCACCTTGAGCGACAGAAAGGTGGTATCGGTTTGCGTGGGCCTGGTGAGACTCAGCTTGAGACTGACCGTCGTCTGTTGCGTGCACGCATCAAGAGTATTCATGCCCGGCTGGAGCGTGTCCGCCGTCAACGTGATCAGAGTCGTCGTGCGCGTCAGCGCGCAGAAATACCGACCCTGTCGCTGGTGGGCTATACCAACGCGGGGAAATCGACCCTGTTTAATGCGATTACCCACTCTTCTGTGTATGTCGCGGATCAGTTATTTGCAACACTGGACCCAACTCTGCGGCGGATTGAAGTGGCTGATGTGGGGCCTGCTATTCTGGCGGATACCGTTGGCTTTATTCGTCATCTGCCACATAAGCTGGTGGAAGCTTTTCGAGCTACGTTGCAGGAAACCATCGATGCTACCTTGCTGTTGCATGTCATTGACTGCCATGATGAAGAGCGGCAAAGCAATGTTGAGCAGGTGGAAGAGGTGTTGCACGAGATTGGCGCCATCGAGGTGCCAATGCTACAGGTGTATAACAAACTCGATCTGTATGGTGGTCAGCCAGCACGTATTGACCGTAATAGTGACGGTGAACCGGTACGTGTCTGGGTGTCGGCGGTAACAGGCGAAGGCCTTGAATTACTGGCGCAGGCGATTAGTGAACGGCTGGCTGATGATGTTTATCAGCAGCAGATCTGCTTGCAGCCTCAGGAAGGTCAGCTAAGGGCGCAGCTGTATGCGCGCAATGCGGTGGTTTCTGAGCAGGTTGATGAACAAGGACAGATCCAGCTGGATGTCCGTTTGCAGCGTAAACACATGCTGCAAATTTTGAGCCGATTAGGGATAGATCCGAAACGATTTATATCAGTTGAGGTCAACTGATTAGGCCGGGGGTGCGATTGATGCTTGCGCCTGATGTTGGTACTACCTACAATTTTTTGCATTCACTCAAGCTTTTGTACGGAGAATTCTATGGCTTGGAATGAGCCTGGCGGCAATGGCGATAACCACGATCCCTGGCGTAACGGGAAAAATCGTGGTGGCAAACGTGGCGATGATCAGGGACCGCCGGATCTGGACGAAGCGCTGCGTAAGCTACAGGACAAGATGAATGACATCTTTGGGGGTTCTGGTAAAAAGCAGGGGCCGGGTCACGGTGGAGGCGGCGATGGTTCCGGCTCAACCGGTGGTTCAGGCTTCTTCTGGCTGGTGCTGGTGCTGGCTGCATTATTCTGGGGGGGGATGGGATTTTATACCGTCGACCAGCAGGAACGTGGTGTAGTACTGCGTCTGGGTAAATTCTACGAGGTCGTTAATCCCGGCCTGCAGTGGAATCCACCGATGATTGATGATGTAAGCAAGGTCAATGTGACCCGCTTGCGGACTCATGATCACAGTGCGCTGATGCTGACAGAAGACGAGAACATCGTTGATGTCGAAGTAACGGTACAGTACAAAATTCTTGATCCTAAGGCTTACCAGCTGAACGTAAGGGATCCAGAAAACAGTCTGACCCAGGCATCTGAGTCGGCATTGCGTTCAGTGGTGGGTACATCTGAGATGCACTCCATTCTGACCGAAGGTCGTGAGGCGCTGGCGATTCAGATGCAGTCTGACCTGCAAAACCTGATGAATGATTATGTGACTGGTCTGTCGATCATCAAGGTTAATATCAAAAACGCTCAGGCGCCGAGTCAGGTGCAGGATGCGTTCGATGATGTGATCAAGGCGCGAGAAGACGAGCAGCGGGTGAAAAACGAAGCTGAATCTTATGCTAACTCGGTGGTACCTGAGGCCCGTGGTGTGGCTCAGCGTATTCTCGAAGAAGCCAATGCTTACCGCGAGGAAGTTGTGGCACGAGCAGAAGGTGAATCTCAGCGTTTCAGCGCACTGTTGAACGAGTATGAAAAAGCACCTGTCGTAACCCGTGAGCGTCTGTACCTGGATGCAATGGAAAAAGTTATGACCGGCAATCCAAAAGTACTGGTTGATGTTGAGGGTGGCAATAACATGATGTATCTGCCACTGGATAAGCTGGTGAATCAATCTGAACAGGGTCGATCGCTGTCGCCATCTGGTAGCAGTAGCCCGGTACGCCTGGACGACGAAAGTCTGCGCCAGGTAACCAATCAGGTTATTGATCAGATCACGCGTCAGCGTCAGGTTATTAACCGTCGGGAGGGTCGACAATGAAACCGAGATCTCTCTATGGGCTGATTGCTGCGCTGGTACTGGTGCTGATCGGGTCCAAGTCCTTATACATAGTTAAAGAAACTGAGCGTGCGGTATTACTCAAGTTTGGTGAGATTGTGAATGCTGATGTGGAGCCTGGTCTGCACTTCAAATTTCCACTGATCAACGTAGTTCGCAAGTTCGATTCACGCGTGGTGACGCTGGATACGCGGCCGCAGGCTTACCTGACACTGGAGAAGAAGCGTCTGATCGTTGACTCCTATGTGAAATGGCGAGTAGCGGAAGTACAGAAGTTCTATACCGCGACCTCGGGTGATGAGTTCCGTGCCGCGGAACTGCTGTCTACCCGGGTTGAAGGCGAGCTGCGTAACCAGTTTGGTGAGCGTACGCTGACCGAAGTTGTTTCCGGACAGCGTGAAGAAGTGATGGCGGATGTTATTGCCAAGCTTAGCGCCCTGACGCAGTCGGAGCTGGGTGTTGAGGTGGTAGATGTGCGTATCAAGCGTATTGACCTGCCAGCCGAGGTATCCAATTCGGTGTATGAGCGTATGCGTACTGAACGTGAGCGTCTGGCCCGTGAGCTTCGCTCCCGTGGTAAGGAGCTGGCGGAAGGTATCCGTGCAG
>JAIBDV010000226.1 GCA_024686055.1 Neptuniibacter sp. | reverse complement strand
GGCATCTGTCAGCGTCTGCCATTTGTCGTTTTCAGTCAGCTGTTGATTAATGAGCAGGGGCATATACAGACTCCTTGAACGGTTCCAGACCTGCACGGCGCACCGTGTCGAGGAAGGTTTCTTCGCCTTCGCGAATAGTGAGGTAAGTGGTCAGCAGTTTATCCAGGGTGTTGGCAACCTCGTCAGCAGCGACGGCTTTACCCAGCACTTTACCCAGTGAGGCGTCTGCAGCAGAGGAGCCGCCCAGGGTGATCTGATACCAGTCTTCACCTTTCTTATCCACACCCAGGATGCCGATGTTGGCAACATGGTGGTGGCCACAGGCGTTGATGCAGCCCGACATGTTGACGGTGATATCACCGATGTCGTGCAGGTAGTCGACCTGTTCAAATTTTTCGTTGATCTGGTCCGCAATGTTCAGAGTGCGGGCGTTGGCCAGGCTGCAGAAGTCGAAGCCTGGGCAAACGATCATATCGGTCAGCTTGCCAATGTTAGGGCGCGCCAGGTTCTGCTCTACCAGCTGTTGCCACAGAGCGTAGAGATCGCCTTCGCGAACGTCTGCCAGCACCAGGTTCTGATCATGGGTGGAACGAATCTCGCCGCCGGAGAACTGGTCAGCCATGCTGGCCACAGCGTCCATCTGCACGTCGGTGACATCACCGGCAGGTTGCAGGTACGGCTTGAGCGATACCACGGCAATCTGGTAGCCCGCTACTTTGTGGGCACGGGTGTTGGTTTCGTACCAGGTGCGGAAGTCGGCATTGGTGGCAAGGCGTTCGTTGAGGTCGTTTTTAACCGCATCGCCCTGGTAGTCAAACGGGCTGAAGTGGCCGCGGGCGCGTTCGATTTCGGCCTCGGTCAGTTTCAGTTCGCCACGGGTGTGTTCCCACTCGGCGTCAACCAGCGCACGGAATTTATCCACGCCCAGCGCGTTCACCAGAATCTTGATACGGGCTTTGTATTTGTTATCACGACGGCCATTAAGGTTGTATACCCGCAGAATTGCTTCCAGATAGGACAGCAGATCTTCCTTGGCCAGGAATGGGTTAACCACTTTGCCGATTACCGGGGTACGGCCCAGGCCGCCACCGACCAGTACTTCAAAGCCGACGTCGCCGGCATCGTTTTTAACGATGTGCAGGCCGATATCGTGCACCTGAGACGCAGCGCGGTCTTCAGGGCCGCCGGTGAAGGCGATCTTGAATTTACGCGGCAGGTAGGCGAATTCCGGGTGCAGGGTGGACCACTGACGGATAATTTCGCAGTACGGGCGCGGGTCTTCGATTTCGTTGGCGTTCACACCGGCATAAGGATCGGTGGTGGTGTTACGAATACAGTTACCGGAGGTCTGGATGGCGTGCATCTGAACCTTGGCCAGGTCCGCCAGAATATCCGGTACGGACTCCAGGGTCGGCCAGTTGTACTGGATATTGGTACGGGTGGTGAAGTGACCGTAGCCTTTATCGTAGGTGCGGGCGATATGGGCCAGCTGACGCAGCTGTACTGATGACATCAGACCGTACGGGATCGCCACGCGCAGCATCGGTGCCTGGCGCTGGATGTAAAGGCCGTTCATCAAACGCAGTGCGCGGAACTCTTCGTCCGGGATCTCTCCGGCCAGGAAGCGACGTGTCTGGTCTCGATACTGCTCGACACGCTCGTCAACCAGTGTCTGATCCACTTCTGTGTACTGGTACATATCAGCTAAACCTTTGTGTTGTTATCACCGCGCTCTGACAGATGCGTGGCGTCTTATCAATGAAATTATAATCGTTGTATGCGGCGCTGCTATTCAGCGCTGCGTTCAGCCTGCGAGAAAAAATCGCAAGCCGATAGCCAGCAGGATGGAGCCCATAATCGGCTGCATCAGGCGGGCAGAAAGTCGGCTGCCCAGCTGGCTGCCCAGGAAAACCCCTGGCAGCGAGCCGATCAGCAGATGGGTCAGCAGATTGAAGTCTACGTTGCCCATCTGGTAGTGGCCTGCCCCGGCAACACCGGTCAATACCACGGCGTGTACCAGATCGGTACCTACGATGGCAGGCATGCTCAGGCGTGGGTACATCACAATCAGGATGGCGGTGCCCAGTGCGCCAGCGCCCACCGAGGACAGTGTTACCAGGCCACCGAGTAACAGGCCGGACAGAACCGTCAGTGCAGGTCGCCATTTTAGCAAGGTCTGCGCTGTTGGCGTACCACTGCATTTGTCCGCCAGTTCGCGGATTTGCGCCCGGCAGAACACGGCGATGGACGTCAGTACCAGCGAGAAGCCCAGTGACAGGTTCATCAGGTGTTCAATACTGCTCAGCGACTCCAGCCCCTGCAGATAGCTAAGGGTCAGCAGACTGCCCGGAATACTACCGGCCATTAATAGCAGCACGATTTTCCAGTGCACCATCTTCTGGCGGGCATACGAGATAGTGCCGCCAAATTTAGTGATCGCAGCGTAAAGCAGGTCCGTACTGACGGCGGTAATCGGTGGAATGCCGAACAGGACGATCAGGATCGGTGTCATCAATGCGCCGCCACCGATTCCGGTGAGCCCGACGACAAAGCCGACAACAAGTCCTGCGAAGCTGTATGCGATTTCCATCTGAATATCCTGTTTATCTATTACTGCGCACCTGGGTGCTGGTAGGGGAGCATCATAGGGAGTTTTGTTTATAACGGAAAATAATAATTCGAAATTTTATTATTCCATTTAGTTTTAAAGGGCTATAGGTCGGTAAAGTTTGCTTACGGCAGTGCAAAAATATCAAAATGGTTATAAATAAATTCACATTTATTCTTTTTGGTTTTAAGAATGGATCTGCCATAATCGCTGACGTTCTATGGCCTGGTGACCATAGCGCGGCGGACTTCACACACCCGCACGCCCCGCAGCCGACTGACCGGCTGCTGCTCACCCGCCCTGAATAGAGCGTTCACACAGAATCACACAGATAAGAAGAGGCAGACATGAGCCTGTTGCCGGAACATCGATTGACGCACCTGCGTCAGCTGGAAGCGGAGAGTATCCATATCATTCGTGAGGTTGCGGCCTCCTTTGACAACCCGGTGATGCTTTACTCTGTAGGTAAAGATTCATCCGTCATGCTGCATCTGGCACGCAAGGCGTTTTTCCCGGGTAAACCACCGTTTCCACTGATGCACGTGGACACCACCTGGAAGTTTCGCGAGATGATCGAATTTCGCGACAAAATGGCGGCTGAAGTGGGCATGGATCTGATTGTGCACGTCAACCAGGATGGCGTGGATATGGATATCGATCCGTTTGTTCACGGCTCCAAGAAGCACACTGATGTGATGAAGACGCAGGGCCTGAAACAGGCGCTGGATAAGTACAAGTTTGATGCGGCTTTTGGTGGTGCCCGCCGTGACGAGGAGAAGTCCCGCGCTAAAGAGCGTGTGTTCTCCTTCCGTGACCAGAACCACCGCTGGGACCCTAAAAACCAGCGTCCGGAGTTGTGGAATGTCTTCAACACCCGGATTGATAAAGGCGAGAGTATTCGGGTGTTCCCGCTCTCTAACTGGACCGAGCTGGATATCTGGCAGTACATCTATATGGAAAACATTGAGATTGTACCGCTGTATTACTCCGCCAAACGTCCAGTAGTTGAGCGTGATGGAATGCAGATCATGGTAGATGATCAGCGTTTGCCGTTGAATGAAGGTGAAACGCCGGAAATGAAGAGTGTACGTTTCCGTACTCTGGGCTGTTACCCGTTAACGGGTGCAGTGGAGTCGGAGGCAACAACATTGCCGGAGATCATTCAGGAAATGCTGTTGACGACCACGTCTGAGCGCCAGGGCCGTGCCATTGACCATGATGGTGCCGGTTCCATGGAACAGAAAAAGATGGAGGGGTATTTCTGATCCATTGATCAGAAATGCCGCTTGAAGTCGGCGTCTGCAGTGTCGAGTTCGCAGAGGAGGAAAGATGGAGTTTGATCCCGTGCGTAATCCACCAGACAGTCTGTGCAGGAAGGGTATTGAGATACCCCTGCACGGTGTGGCTTCAGGCACCCGAACGGCCCGGCGTTAAACAGCGTCAGGTCAGAACCCGAATACACAGGCCGTGTCTGCCATTACCGGCCGCCTTGCCGTGACCCGTTGCCGCCATGCTGGCCGCCGGGTTACTGGGAGCGAATATTATGAGTCACCAGTCCGATCTGATCGCCACGGATATCGAGGCGTATCTGAAACAGCATGAAAACAAAGAGCTGCTGCGCTTTCTGACCTGCGGCAGCGTAGATGATGGTAAATCCACCCTGATTGGCCGTCTGCTGCACGATTCCAAAATGATCTATGAAGATCAGCTGGCTGCCGTACAGTCCGAAAGTGCCCGCATCGGTAATGCCGGTGAAAAACTGGACCTGGCGTTGCTGGTCGATGGCCTGCAGGCTGAGCGTGAACAGGGTATTACCATTGATGTGGCGTACCGCTACTTCTCCACGGAAAAACGCAAATTTATCATTGCGGATACGCCGGGGCATGAGCAGTACACCCGCAACATGGCTACGGGTGCGTCTACCTGTGATCTGGCGATTATCCTGGTGGATGCCCGTCATGGGGTACAGGTACAGACCAAACGTCACAGCTTTATTGTGTCGCTGCTGGGCATCAAACACATCGTCGTGGCCATCAACAAGATGGATCTGGTGGAGTTCAGTGAACAGCGTTTCGAGCAGATCAAGCAGGATTATCAGGACTTTGCTAAAGATCTGAACCTGCCGGATATCCAGTTTGTGCCAATTTCGGCGCTTAATGGCGACAACGTGGTCAACCCGTCGGAAGGCATGGCCTGGTATCAGGGCGAGCCGCTGATGCAAACGCTGGAAACGGTTGAGATCGCCAGCGATCACAACTTTAATACCCTGCGTTTCCCGGTGCAGTACGTGAATCGGCCAAACCTGGATTTCCGGGGTTATTGCGGTACGCTGACTTCCGGTATTGTGCGCAAAGGTGATGAGATCACTGTGCTGCCATCCGGTAAATCCAGCCGGATCAAGTCCATTGTCACCTTTGATGGTGAGCTGGAAGAAGCGCATCCACCGATGGCGATCACCCTGACCCTGGAAGATGAAGTCGATATCTCCCGTGGTGACCTGATCGTACATACCGAGCAGGTGCCAAGCATCACCGACCGTTTCGATGCCACTCTGGTGTGGATGACGGAAACACCGCTGGTGCCGGGCAAGGTGTACGATATCAAACTGGCCACCCAGGTGGTGCCAGGTAAAGTAACTCAGGTGCATCACAGCATTGATGTGAACACCATGGCGAAAGATCAGGCGGATGTGCTGGATCTGAACAGTATCGCACGGGTCGAGCTGCTGCTCGAACAGCCGGTTGTCGCTGACCCGTATCAGCTGCTTAAAGGCACCGGCTCGTTTATCGTGGTGGACCGTCTGAGCAATGCCACGGTGGCTGCCGGTATGATCAACCAGGGTCGCCTGGGCGGTAGCAATACCGATGATACTTTCCACAGCGCGCCTCAGGTAAGCAAAGCAGAGAAAGCGGCGGCCTTTGGTCAGCAGCCTGCAACGGTACTGCTTGACGGTGGTAGTGAAGAACAGCGCGCCCATCTGCTGTATGGTGCCGAGCTGGCGCTGGTAAATAACAGCAATGCGGTGG
>JAIBDV010000003.1 GCA_024686055.1 Neptuniibacter sp. | reverse complement strand
GGTAGCGGCTGGCCGAAGTAATACTGCGACGCCAGCCCGAAGCCATGGATCGCCCGGCTGCCAGATTGTCCCAGGTACACCTCGTTCAGATAGGCCTCCAGGATTTCATCCTTGCTGTAATGCAAATCCAGCAGCATGGCCATCGGTAACTCCAGCAGCTTGCGGGTCAGCGAGCGCTCCGAGGTCAGGTAGAAGTTTTTGATCAGCTGCTGGGTCAGGGTTGAGCCGCCCTGAATAAAGCGACCCGCCTTCATATTGACCCACATCGCCCGGGAGATACCCTTCAGCGAGACACCATAGTGATCGTAGAAATCGCGGTCTTCCACCTGGACCAGCGCCTGAGCCAGGTATTCAGGTGCCTGGTCCAGCCGGATCAGATCGCGGTCTTCATTATCTTTAGGATAAATGCCGCCAATCAGAATCGGCTCCAGCCGCACCAGTGGCAGCTGCTCGCCGCTGCGGGTACGGATTGAGCGCAACGTGCTGCCAGAGAACTCCAGCATCATATCGCGGGCAGGCTCCGAACCATCCGGGAAGCTAAAGCCTCGGCTCAACACCCGCACCCGACGGCTGGCCCACTCAACCGTCCCAGGCTTACCCGCCCGGCTGACAAAACGATAGCCCAGTCCCTTAAGTTCTCGTTTCAGCGCATCACGGGGCAGTGCCTGTCCCGGGTACAGCTCCAGCGGGCGAGCGTATACCTTGGCCGGTACCGCCCAGCGTTTACCTTCAAATTTCTCGCGTACCTGGGAGTCCAGCCAGATCAGGCCGAAACTGCCCAGTACCGCCGCCACCAGCGACAGCTTGAGACTGAAAATCAATAACGGAACAAAAAACCGACGCAGTCGGGAGGGTTGTGCAGCCGCTGGGGCTTTCTTCTTGCCTTTAGCGGTACGGGACGGGGACTTCTGTTGTTTTGCCATCGCGCAATTATAAAGAGATGCAGCGGCCAGGCCCACCGTATATTGGGGCAAAGTTTGCTCTATTTATAGCGATAAGCGGCCTGATATCGGGCAGTGTTCACTGGCTATTAAGTCGCTATTCAGTCATGCGTCGCGAGGCTCATTTCATGGCAATCAGCCAGTTGCACAGGCGACCGTCGATATCCAGTTCGGCTTTTGGCCACCATCCCCATATAATGAAGCCCCCACAGGCATTGCGTAACGGTGTTATGACGCTGATTGAATCTCTGCAAAACCCGGCTCTCTATCCACATCCTGTGACCGGGATCCGGGTCGTGGAAACCCATATCTCCTGGCTGATCCTGACCGGTCCACACGCCTACAAGCTGAAAAAGCCGGTCGACTTTGGCTTTCTCGACTTCACGACCCTGAGCCGCCGTCAGCATTTTTGCGAAGAGGAGCTGCGCCTTAACCGTCGGCTGGCACCGGATCTCTATCAGCAGGTAGTCGCCATCACCGGCAGCGCAGAGCAGCCCGAGATTAACGGTGCAGGGGAAGTCATTGAGTATGCCGTGCAGATGGCGCAGTTTGATGACAGCCTGCGGCTGGATCGGCTGTTAGCACAACAGCGCTTCGACCCGCAGTGGATCGATCACCTGGCGATTCAGATTGCCGAATTCCACAGCCGTATTCCCATTGTTTCCAGTGACAGTCCCTGGGGCGAGCCCGACACCATCTGGGAAGTGGTATCAGACAACTTCCTCCATATCGGCAATGTGCTGGAGAACGCCGATGACTGGCAGCAGTTACAGCTGCTGTCCAATCAGATTGCCCAACAGTTTCGTTCCCTCAGCGATTACCTGAACACGCGTAAAGCCAATGGCCATGTCCGCGAGTGCCACGGTGACCTGCATCTGGCTAATATCACCTTGCACCATAACGAACTGCGGCTGTTTGACTGCATTGAGTTCAATCTGCAGTTTCGCTGGATCGATACCTTCTGTGACCTGGCCTTCCTGCTGATGGACCTGGAAGCCAACGGCCAGTTCCGCTGGGCGGCGCGCTGTCTTAACCAGTATCTGGAACTGTGCGGTGATTACGACGGCGTCCGCCTGCTGAGTTTCTACAAAGCTTATCGGGCCATGGTACGGGCCAAAGTCGCCACCCTGGGACCAACTATCGATCTGGACAGTTTCCGTCATTACAGCAACCTGGCGCAGCAATATGCTGAGCGCCGCACCCCGACCCTGTTCCTGATGCACGGCGTTTCCGGCAGCGGTAAAAGCTGGCTCAGCGAACAGCTGTGTGAACGGCTGGGACTGATCCGGGTGCGTGCTGATGTGGAACGTAAGCGACTGCACCGCGAGCTTAGCCAGGGCCAGGCACTGGAACTGTATGGCCACGAAATGAATACCCACACCTATAACCAGCTACTGCATCATAGCCGCAGCCTGCTGCAGGCCGGTTATAGCGTGGTGGTAGATGCCACATTTATTCGTCGCCGGGCCCGCCAGGGCTACCTGACACTGGCTCAGCAGTTGCGCGTGCCAATCCGTATCCTGAGTTGCGGCTGCGAGCCCGATGAACTGGAGCGACGGCTGGAGATTCGCCACGCCAGCCAGCTGGATGCCTCTGACGCAACCGTCGAGGTGATGCATGACCAGCTGGCAAACATGGAACTACTGGCTGAAGATGAACTGGGCTGGAGCCTGGCCGTGGATACCCAGCAGGCCGATGCACTCGACCAGCTGGTCAGCACCCTGCTGACCCAGGAACTGGTCGATGAACTGACCGATGCCGTGCAGGCATAATCAGGCTGCTATACTCGGCCGTTTAAGACTAACCAGCGGAGTTAACCCGCCCAATGATCCACCTGTGTGCCGACACCGATATTGAAGAAAACAGCGCCCGCGGCCTGCAGGGCGAAGGCTATAATCTGATCGCCGTACGGAAAAAGGGCCAGCTGTATCTGTATAACAACAGCTGTCCCCACCGCGGCATTCCGCTGGAATGGATGCCCGATCAGTTTCTCGATCACGGCAAACATTACCTGCAATGTGCGACGCACGGCGCACTGTTCAAAATTGATGATGGCCACTGTATTGCCGGGCCCTGTGCAAATGACAAACTGACCGCCGCAGCATTCGAAATCTGCGACGGCCAGGTCTACCTTAGCAGCCTCTAAACCGGGCTCAGATCAACCGGTAGCTGCCGGGTCAGCGTCAGCTCACCCGGTGCAGGCACAGCGCCATAGGCCAGCACCTCAACCCCTGCCTGTGCCGCTTCGCGCAACAGCTGGCCATACTTCGGGTCAACATGGTCCGCTGGCCGCACCCGCTCGATTCCGCCATGGGGCACACAGAATAACAGTACCGCCCGGTCACCCTGCGCCACCATCGCCATCAGCTCACGCAGATGCTTGGCACCACGGGCGGTGACTGCATCCGGGAAACTGCCCCAGCCGTTATCTTCCAGCAGGGTGACGTTTTTCACCTCAACCCAGCAATCTGGCAATCCGGCACCCTGCAGCAACAGATCAATACGGCTGTTCTCGGCACCGTATTTCACCTCCTGACGCAGATCAGCGTAACCCTGTAGCTGGCTGATCACCCCCTGTTCGATTGCCTCGCGCACCAGCGCATTGGCCCGGCCGGTATTAATACAGGCCAGCGCTCCTGGCTGGACCTCAACCAGCTCCCAGCCCAGCGGATATTTACGTTTGGGGTTTGCAGAATCATGCAGCCAGACCCGGCTACCTGGCGTAGCGCAGTTTTTCATCGAACCGGTATTCGGACAATGGGCAGTCACCAGGGTGCCGTCAGCCAGCTCGATATCAGCCAGAAAACGCTTATAGCGCTGAATCAGCCGCCCTTCGATCAATTCAGGTAATTTCATCTGTGTTACCCGATCCGCTGGCGCAGGCGTTCCAGTGCCAGCTCGATCCGATCCATCCCGGTGGTGTAGGAGAAACGGATAAATTTCTCCGCATGATTACTGCCAAAATCCAGCCCTGGTGTGGTGGCTACTTTGTTTTCTTCCAGCAAGGACCAGCAGAAATCAAAAGTGTTGTCCGTCAGATGAGAGGCACCGGCATACACATAAAACGCGCCTTCCGGGGTGACAGGAATATCAAAGCCCAGTTCACGCAGACCACCCACCAGCAGATCCCGACGCTGAGCAAAGGCCTGGCGACGCTGTTCCATAATTTCAACCGTTTCCGGTTTAAACGCCGCCAGGGCGGCATACTGGGAAATCGTGCAGGGTGAGATAAACAGGTTCTGTGCCAGCTTTTCAATCTCCGGTGCCGCCGCTTCCGGCACCACCATCCAGCCCAGCCGCCAGCCGGTCATACCGAAATATTTGGAGAAACTGTTCAGCACAAAGGCATCCGGGTCCAGCTCCAGCACAGACGGCGCATCAAAGCCGTAGGTCAGGCCGTGGTACAGTTCGTCTACCACCAGGTGGCCATTTTTAGCCCGTACCGTATCGGCAATCGCCTGCAGCTCATCACGCTTAACTACCGCCCCGGTCGGGTTGGATGGCGAGGCCAGCAGTACACCGGCGGTGATCTCGTTCCAATGCTGGTCGATCAGCGCCGGGGTCAGCTGGTAGTTGTGTTCAGGGCCGACCGGCACCTGCTGGCCACGGGCTTCAATCAGCCGCAAAAATTGACGGTTACAGGGATAGCCCGGGTCCGTCATCATAAAGCTGCGGCCCTGTTCGGCCAGCAGAGAGAACACCATCAACAGTGCACCGGAGGCACCGCTGGTAACAATGATGCGCTGCGGTGAAATATCCAGCCCATAACGCTGCTGATACCAGCCAGAAATCGCTTCGCGCAGCGGCATAATACCGGCCGAAGCGGTGTACTGCGTCAGCCCCTGATCGATGGCCGCTTTCGCCGCCTCAGCAATCGGTGCAGCGGTAGCAAAATCAGGCTCGCCTGCTTCCATATGCACCACATCAAAGCCTTGCTCATCCAGTTCTTTGGCCCGTTTAAGCAGGTCCATCACTTTAAATGACTGAATATCGGCGGCACGTTGCGTCCATTGACCGGTCATTACACTGTCTCTTCTGCAAAATAATCAAAGCCACGGATTATACATTAGCAGTCACTGCTATGATCGGCTTTACAGGCAACTCAGGCCCTTATTTTAGCCGTTATTAGCACTTGGAATAAAACCATCCGGGTTTACATCTTCGCCCCTGTGAGCTAGACCTTCTTGTTATAGAACATCTTCTGAAGCCATTTTGTCGCCTCAGGGTCTGGTCTAACGTCAGCGCATCTGGTAACGTCGCTGCCTTTCGCGGCACCTGGTTCACAATCAGGTGTCATATTCCGGCAGGTGATGCGCCAATTACCGGCGATAATTTACGAGTGAGGCAGTGCCTATGCCAGCCAGCAACGACACCCAATTTGCCCACTTCGAGCCTTACCAGATCAAGGAAGGCGAGGAGTACATGAATGAGGCGCAGAGCGACCACTTTCGCGCCATCCTGAACAACTGGAAGCGCGAGCTAATGGAGGAGGTCGATAGCACCATCCACCATCTGCAGGAAGAAGTGACCAACTTTGCTGACCCGAGCGATCGTGCCAGTCAGGAAGAAGAGTTCAGTCTCGAACTGCGTACCCGTGACCGTGAGCGTAAGCTGATCAAAAAGATCAACGAAGCCCTGGAACGTATCGACGACGAAGATTACGGCTACTGCGATGCCTGTGGCATCGAAATCGGTATTCGCCGTCTCGAAGCACGCCCAACAGCCACCCTTTGCATTGACTGCAAAACCCTGGCTGAGATCAAAGAAAAACAGATCGGCGCCTGATATTCACAGGCCGATGCCCCACATCGGCCTGTATTGCCCCTTCTGACTCTGTGACATATATCGGTCGCTTCGCTCCGTCCCCTACCGGATTGCTACACTTCGGCTCCCTGCTGGCTGCATTAGCAGGCTACCTTGACGCACGCGCCCACCAGGGCCGCTGGCTGTTACGGATTGAAGACCTCGACCCACCCCGCGAGTACCCCACGGCCCGACTGCAGATTCCCCGGACCCTTGCTGACTTTGGCCTGCACTGGGATGGTGATATCCTGTTTCAGAGCGACCGGCTACGCCACTACCAGACCGCGCTGGATCAGCTACACCAGCAACAGCGAGCCTATCGCTGCGATTGCTCACGCAAACAGATCCAGCAGCGCAGCGGCACCACAGTCTACGACGGCCACTGCCGTCAGCAGCCACCCACCACAGAGACAGCCAGTGCCTGGCGCGCCATCACAGACGATGCCAGTACTGCCTTTGATGACGGTGTTCAGGGCCCACAGCGCTGTCAGCTCAGTGAGGGTGGCGACTTCGTTATCAAACGCAAAGATGGTCTGTTTGCCTACCAGCTGGCTGTGGTCGTCGACGATGCCTTCCAGCAGATCAGCCATATTGTGCGCGGCTGCGACCTGCTCGAAGAAACCCACCGCCAGCTTCATCTGCAACAACAGCTCGGTTTTGCCCAGCCCTACTACAGCCATATACCCGTGGCCAGCAATGGGGTCGGACAGAAACTGAGCAAACAGAACCTGGCGCAGCCGCTGGACAACAGCCGTCCGGTACCCCAGCTGATTGAGGCTCTGCACTTTCTCGGCCAGCAACCACCGCCCGAGCTGCACGATGCCAGTCTGGACGAACTGTTAAGCTGGGCGGCCACACACTGGCATCAGGCACAGATCCCCCGTCAGCCTGCAATCATCTGGGAACCATAACCATGTACCTGCACCGGCTGCTTCTGCTGTTACTGCCTGCGGTCTACCTGCTATTACCGATGGTGGTGGATTGGTGGCAGGCCTGGCAAGGCCCCTGGTATCACCCCTTCATGGCCTGGCTGGCCCTGATCCTGTTCCTGATTCTGCTCGACCGGAGACGTAACCACGATGTTTAGCCTGCCCGAACTGGTACTGATCGGTATCGCCTATCTGACCTTTCTGTTTGGGGCCGCCTGGCTGACCGAGCGTGGCAAAATACCGGCCCGCATCGTGCGCCACCCCTACACCCATGTGCTATCACTGGGGGTCTACGCCAGTGTCTGGACCTATTACGGCACCTTCGGGCTGGCGGAACAGGGCGGCTATATGTTCCTGGTATCCTATCTGGGAGCTGCTGCAGCTTTTATGCTGGCCCCGGCCTTCCTGATCCCGATCCTGCGGATTACCCGGACCTATCAGCTCAGCTCGCTGGCCGATTTGTTTGCCTTTCGCTTTCGTAGCGGCACCCTGGGCACCATCACCGCGCTGCTGACCGTTGTCGCCACCCTGCCACTGATCTCCATTCAGATCAGCGCCGTATCCGATGCCGTGCATATTATCAGCGCCTTCGCCGCCGATCAGATCGCGCTGGGGTTCTGTATTGTGATTGCGGTATTCTCGATTCTGTTTGGTGCCCGCCACGCCTCTCTGCGCAGCCAGAACCCGGGGCTGATGGTCGCTATGGCGGTGGAGTCACTGATCAAACTCGGTGCCCTGCTGGTGATCGGCCTGTACTGCTTTTTTGAACTGCTCGGCGGCGGCAGTGGGCTGGAGGCCTGGCTGGCCACCAATCCCCAGGCGACAACCGACCTGTATAACAACGTCGACAGCGGCCTGTGGCGCTCGCTGTTGCTGGCGTTTTTCAGCTCGGCAGTACTGATGCCGCACATGTTCCATATGATGTTTACCGAAAACACCGCCGACGAAACCCTCTACAAAGCCACCTGGGGCATGCCGCTGATGCTGTTCCTGATGGCACTGGTGGTGCCGATTATTCTCTGGTCGGGTCAGGCGATGGGGGTCGGTGGCAACCCGCAGAACGTGATGTTTTATCTGGGCCTGCAGCTGGACTCCGAATGGCTCACGGTACTCACCTTCATCGGCGGCCTGTCCGCTGCCACCGGCATTATGATTGTGGCCACCGTATCCATGGCCTCTACTCTGCAAAACCACCTGATCCTGCCGCTGATTCCGCTGCCAGACACCACCCGTTTTTATGCCTGGCTGCTGTGGCTGCGCCGCCTGCTGATTATGATGCTGACCCTGGCCAGCTACCTGCTGTATCAACTGGTCACCAATAAATATGACCTGCACCAGCTGGGCATCGTCACCGTCTTCGCCTTTTTGCAGTTTTTGCCAGCCCTGCTGGTCACGCTGTTCTGGCCCCGTGCCAATCGCTGGGGGGTTATCAGTGGCCTGTGCGTCGGCATGACCAGCTGGCTGCTGACCATGTTGCTGCCGCTGTTCGATGTCAGTGAAGGGCCTCTGATCCCCTTCCAGCTGGCAGCAACCGAATGGGACATTACCGCCATGACCTCACTGTTTCTCAACAGTGCGGTGATGATCTGCGTCTCTCTGATGACGCCCAGCACCCCGGAAGAAAAGCGTGCTGCCAACGCCTGCCTGGTCAACGCCCTGCAACAGACCAATATGGACCCTTTACAGGCCCGCCGGCTGGAAGACTTCGTGCAGCTGCTGACCCCACGACTGGGTAACGATGCCGCCAGTCGGGAAGTACAGTCCGCAGCTGATATCCTGAATCTGCCCGGCCACCATATGCGCCCCATCGACCTGCTGCGCCTGCGCAGCCAGCTGGAACAGAACCTGTCCGGCCTGCTGGGCCCAGTGGAAGCGGCATCCCTGCTGGAGCCACTGCACCATCAAGGCGCCTCCGTTGGCTTCAAGGCTCACAACGTACACCTGATGGAGAGTCAGCTGGAAGATTATCAGGAAAAGATGACCGGTCTGACCGCCGAGCTGGACCAGCTGCGTCGCTACCACCGCCTGACCCTGCAAAAACTGCCGATAGGTGTCTGCACTCTGGACGGCGAACAACAGATTCTGTTATGGAACGCCGAAATGGCCCGCTTTACCGATCTGGTTGCCGAGGACTGTGTCGGTGTGCCGGTTAACACCCTGCCGCCGCCCTGGGGCGAGGTACTGGGTGAATTTGCCAGCCACCCCGACTCCCATGTACCGGACCAGAAAATCAGCCTTAAGGGTGCCACCCACTGGTGTGGTCTGCACAAAGCCCAGCTCAGTGAGCACCTGGATGCCGGCACAGTTATCCTGCTGGAAGATGAAACCGATACCCACCTGATGCAGCAAAACCTGGCCCACAGTGAACGGCTGGCCTCCATTGGCCGCTTTGCTGCCGGTGTCGCCCACGAGATCGGCAACCCGGTCACCGGCATCGCCTGTCTGGCACAAAACCTGAAACTGGAAACCGATAATAGCGAAATCCTTGAAACTGGTGACCAGATCGTCGGTCAGACTAAACGTATCGGCAGTATTGTGGATTCACTGGTCCGCTTCGCTCACGCCGGGCGTCAGGAGCAGGGCCGTGAACACCGTCCCGTGCTGCTACGCGGCTGTGTCGAAGAAGCGATCCACCTGATTTCACTGGATACCCGAGGCAAGCAGCAGAGTTATATTAACGACGTGCCAGCCAGCCTGACCGTTTCCGGCAATAGCCAGCAGTTACTGCAGATTTTTGTAAATTTGCTCAACAATGCCAGCGATGCTTCGGAGCTGTACGACCATATCTGGGTGGATGCTGAAGAAGACGAAGGCGTCGTCGTTGTCACCATCACTGATGAGGGCAGCGGCATTGCACCGGAGCTGCAACAACAACTGTTTGAACCCTTTTTCACGACTAAAGAACCCGGTAAAGGCACCGGCCTGGGCCTGACCTTGGTATACAACATCGTTGAAGACCATTATGGTAGTATTGATCTGATTAGTCCCGCCAACAACAAGCAGAATAAAGGCACTCAGGTAGTTATCACGCTGCCCGGACACATCCCGGCAGTGGGTAGGGATACCTCCCAAAGTGAACATGGTGAAGGTTTATGAGCCAGATTCTGATTGTTGAAGATGAACCAATTATTCGTGCCGCCCTGCGCAAGTTGCTGGAGAAAAACAGCTACGACGTGTCTGATGCTGGCTCCGTTGACGAGGCCCTCAGTCAATATGACCTGAGCGCCTTCAACCTGATTATCAGCGACCTGCGCTTACCCGGCGCACCCGGCACCGATCTGATCGAGCGAGCGGGCAAGACTCCGGTGCTGATCATGACCAGCTACGCCAGCCTGCGCTCCGCTGTTGATGCGATGAAAATGGGCGCGGTAGACTACATCGCCAAGCCGTTTGACCACGACGAGATGCTCAACTCTGTTGACCACATTCTCAACCACCGCCAGACCGGCATCTCCGTTCAGCCCGCCGTCAATACCGACAGCCACAAAGCCAGTATCGATGATCACGATATGATCGGCGATTGCCAGCCGATGCAGGAGCTGTTTCGTCGTATCAACCGGGTAGCCCGCACTGACGCCACCGTACTGATCCAGGGCGAATCCGGCACCGGCAAAGAGCTGGCGGCCAAAGCCATTCACCAACAGAGTCAGCGCGCCCATTCGCCGATGATCTGTGTCAACTGCGCTGCGATCCCGGAAAGCCTGATCGAGTCAGAACTGTTTGGCCATGAAAAAGGGGCGTTTACCGGCGCGACCAGTGGCCGTAACGGCCTGATCGAAGCCGCCCACGGCGGCACTCTGTTCCTCGATGAGATCGGCGAACTGCCGCTGGAAGCCCAGGCCCGACTGCTGCGCTTCCTGCAGGAAGGTGAGATCCGCCGGGTCGGCTCCGTGCAGTCGAAACAGGTCGATGTTCGCCTGATTGCCGCCACCCATCGCAACCTCAAGCAACTGGCCAAAATCAGCGAATTCCGTGAAGATCTTTACTACCGCCTTTACGTGATGGAACTGCGTATTCCGCCCCTGCGCGAACGCGGCAAAGATATTATCGAGATCGCCCGCACCCTGCTGTCACGCGCCTGTCAGCGACTGGGCAATGACCAGCTGGCCTTTAGCCAGAGCGCGCTGGACGTGATGCTGCAATACCCCTGGCCGGGCAATGTCCGGGAACTGGAAAATGCCATCGAACGCGCCGTTATCCTTGCCGATGATCAGCTGCTGGGCCCCGACCAGCTGGGACTGGACCTTGAACCCGACACCCTGGCCTCTATTGAGCAACGCTTCGCTGGCCAGAATGACGTCACCCACGCCACCACCCTGGCGGACACCAACGGCAGCCGTAATAGCGGCAGCCAGGCCGGATTATCACTGGATGACTATTTCCAGCGCTTCGTACTGGATAACCAGGATCAGATGAGCGAAACCGAGCTGGCGAAAAAACTCGGCGTCAGCCGTAAGTGCCTGTGGGAACGCCGCCAGAAACTGGGCATTCCACGACGACCAAAAAAGCAGGCCTGACCCTGATTTGCGGGTACCGACCAGTGTACCCGCAAGCCACTCTTATGCACCCACCGAACAAATCCGTTCAACGTTAACCGCAGATATCCCCAGATCGACTTCCAATCGAGGCAGATAGCGCGATTCGCTTATACTGATGCGGTATCGATGGTATGATGCGCCCCTTTCCATCTCGGTCTGGACAGTTACTATTTCCCGCATGAAATTTTTCTCCAAATTTGCCCGTAAACTCTTTGGCGGCTCCAGTACCGAGCACGCTGCCCCAGCCACCGCTGATAGCCGGACATCCGCCAAACGGGTAATTCCGCACGACCAGCACAATATCGATCGCCATCGGCTGGACGACAATGCCAGTAAAGTTGTGTATCGATTGACCGACTCAGGCCACGAAGGCTACCTGGTCGGCGGCTGTGTCCGTGACCTGCTAATGGACCTGCGCCCGAAAGATTTTGATGTGGCTACCAGTGCCAGCCCGGAAGAAGCCCATGAGCTGTTCCGCCGCTCCCGGCTGATTGGCCGTCGCTTCAAACTGCTGCACGTGCGCTTTGGCCGTGAAATCATCGAAGTCGCCACCTTCCGTGCCAGCCACGACCAGCCAGAAAACGACAGCGGTGAAAAAGGCCGTCAGTCTGCCGCCGGGATGATCCTGCGCGACAACGTTTATGGCACCCTGGCAGAAGATGCCCTGCGTCGTGACTTCACCGTCAACAGCCTGTACTACGATCTGAACGATCACAGCATCATCGACTTTGCTAACGGCTACGAAGATATGCACAAGCGTACTATTCGTATGATTGGTGATCCCGGTGACCGCTACCGTGAAGACCCGGTACGGATGCTGCGTGCTGCACGTTTTGCCGCCAAACTGGAATTCAAGATCGAACCGGCCACCGCCGCCCCGATCAACGAACTGGCCCCGCTGCTGCGTAACATCGCCCCGGCCCGGCTGTTCGACGAATCGCTAAAACTGTTCCAGTCCGGCCATGCTGAACGGGTTTACCACCTGATGCAGCAGTACGACCTGTTTGAACAGCTATTCCCGGGGCCTGCCGCCGCTATCCGTAACCCTCAGGGCTATCCGGTAGAAGAGCTGATCCTCAATGCCTTTCGCAACACTGACCGCCGGTTACGTCAGCGCAAGAGTGTGACCCCGGCCTTCCTCTACGCCGCCCTGCTCTGGTACCCGATGCAGCAGCGCATGAACCAGCTGCTGGAAGACGAGCAGATGCCACCTCTGCAGGCACTGCATGAGGCCGCCAATGAAATCATTGGCAAGCAGGTCCGCTCCACCGCCATTCCGCGACGCTTCTCCACCCCGATCCGCGAGATCTGGGAAATGCAGCTGCGGCTGCCACGCCACCATGGCAAACGCGCTGAACGGCTGACCGAACACCCACGCTTCCGCGCCTCTTACGACCTGCTGTTACTACGCGAAAACAGCGGCGAAGCGCTGGACGGACTAAGTACCTGGTGGACGGAATACCAGAAAGAAAACCCGGTACAGCGGGTATACACCGAACACCGTCGCGACCACGACCGAGATGACAAACCACGTCGCCGCCGTCGCCGCACCGGGGACAATAATCAGGGCAATAACACCGGTGGCCATAGCAATGAGCACCGTAACCAGGACGAGCGTGGCCCACGCCGTAACAGCAACCGTCGCTCTGAGTCGAAGGACTGATGACCCGCTGTTATATCGGCCTGGGCAGCAACCTGGAAGACCCGCGCCAGCAGGTCAGCCAGGCGCTGACCGAGCTGGCCCAGCTGGCGCACTGCCAGCTGATTGCCGCCTCCAGCATCTACCGCTCTGACCCT
The DNA here is from genome assembly GCA_024686055.1 of Neptuniibacter sp. GTDB lineage: Bacteria > Pseudomonadota > Gammaproteobacteria > Pseudomonadales > Balneatricaceae > Marinobacterium_C. Next base: position 15,564 of record JAIBDV010000003.1, on the reverse strand, counting down.
GTTGGGCCACCCGGCCAGCCTGACTACATCAATGCCGTCGCCTGCCTGGACACCGAACTTGAGGCTCACAGCCTGCTGGATCAGCTACAGGCTATCGAACAGGCCCATGATCGGGTACGCAAAATTCACTGGGGCCCACGGACGCTGGATCTCGACCTGCTGCTCTATGGCAACCAGACCATCAGCACTGAACGCCTGACTGTACCCCACGCCTTTATGGCCGAACGCAGTTTTGTGCTCTGGCCGCTGGCCGAAATAGCCCCGGCCACCGTCTTGCCCGATGGCCGCGCACTTGAACAGCTGTTATCCAAATGCCCTATGGGCACCTTGCAACGGATACCGGTATAATCCCGCCCCACTTTTCTGATACAGCTCTGCCCCACAGGCTTACCCGCCCTGCGCAGAGCACAGCCCCGCAACCGACGCCCCAACAGGGCACGACTAGATGGACTCAGTAGCATGAAGACAATTCACACCATTGCCGAACTGCGCAGTACCCTGGCCGCCGAACGCGCCGCCGGTAAACGGATCGGCCTGGTGCCTACCATGGGCAACCTGCACACCGGCCACCTGACCCTGGTACATCAGGCTGCCGCCAGTGCAGACGTTATTGTCGCCACCATCTTCGTCAACCCACTACAATTTGGTGCCGGGGAAGATATAGAACGCTACCCACGCACCCTGGCTGAAGATCGGGACAAGCTGACCGAGGCGGGCTGTCACTATCTGTTCGCCCCGGACGATGCCGAGATGTACCCCAACGGGCGGGATAATCAGACTGAAGTGATTGTGCCGAAAATCTCCACCATCCACTGTGGTGCCAGCCGTCCCGGTCATTTTGAAGGTGTGGCGACAGTGGTGTGTAAACTGTTCGGCATCGTGCAGCCGGATATGGCCGTGTTTGGCGAGAAAGACTTCCAGCAACTGCAGGTGATCCGCCAGATGACGGCCGACCTGTTTCTGCCCGTCGATGTACAAGGCGCAGCCATTGCCCGTAACGAACACGGCCTGGCACTGAGCTCCCGTAACGGTTACCTGAGCAGCGCTGAGCTGGACATTGCCCCGGCCCTGAACCGCGCTCTGCGCGAGACCAAAGCCGCCATTGAAGCAGGCCGCCGTGACTTCAGTACGCTGGAAGAAAACGCTCAGCAGGCACTCGAAGCGGCTGGCTTTAAACGCGACTTCTTCAATATCGTGCGTCAGCAGGACCTGCTTGCCGCCCAGCCAGACGACATCCGACTGGTGATCCTGGCCGCTGCCCACCTGGGCCGCGCTCGACTGATCGACAACATCGTCATCGAACTGTAAAGACAGCCCCGACTCGATCATCAGCACTGCGCCCAGCCCATGGCGCAGTGCCTCCCCCGCTCTATCGCAACAACCTTCAACCACTGACGACCATCATAAAACTACCAAACCACGCCCATCGACCCCTGTTCGCGACAGATCACAGCTGTTAGGTTATGAATCAGGCCCGGATTATAGTCTGCCTGGCATCAGGAAGTTTCACATTTCTTGACACCAACATGGCTCTATCGCAGACTGACGGCCTGAAATGTTGCACTGCAAAATAAATAGAACAGGACTTATACCGGTGTTCCAGGCTGTATTCAGATGCTGCGTCATTGCAATGCAAAATGGCACAGGCCCGCAATCAGCAAGTCATCTACACCGTGTACCCTGTCCGCCGTCAACTCAAAATTAAGGAAGAGATAGATTATGCGTGACGTTGTAATTGTTGCTGCAGGCCGTACTGCAATTGGTTCCTTCAACGGTTCCCTGGCAAGCGTAAAAGCTTCAGACCTGGGCGCGACCGTACTGAAATCTCTGCTGACCAATATTGATCTGGACCCAGCCCAGGTTGACGAAGTAATTCTCGGTCAGGTACTGACCGCGGGCAACGGCCAGAACCCGGCTCGCCAGGCACAGATCAATGCCGGCATCCCGCAGGAAGCATCTGCGCTGACTATCAACAAAGTCTGTGGCTCCGGCCTCAAAGCGGTACAGATGGCCACCCAGGCAATCCGCTGCGGCGACGCTGAGGTTATCATTGCTGGCGGCCAGGAAAACATGAGCAGCTCTGCTCACGTCCTGCCGAACTCCCGTAATGGTGCACGTATGGGCGACTGGAAAATGGTCGACACCATGATCAAAGATGGCCTGTGGGATGCGTTCAACGATTACCACATGGGCATTACCACCGAGAACATCGTTGATAAATACGGTTTCAGCCGTGAAGCTCAGGATGCTTTCGCTGCCGCGTCTCAGAACAAAGCAGAAGCAGCCGTAACAGCGGGCCGTTTCAAAGACGAGATCATCCCGGTGGTGATCCCCCAGCGTCGTGGCGACGATATCGTATTCGATACTGACGAACAGCCACGCTTTGGTGCCACTGCTGAAGCGCTGGGCAAACTGCGTCCAGCGTTCAAAAAAGATGGCACCGTAACCGCCGGTAACGCCTCGACTCTCAACGACGGTGCCGCCGCGGTTATCCTGTGTTCTGCCGACAAAGCTGCCGAGCTGGGCCTGCCGGTACTGGCGCGCATCAAAGCTTACGCCTCTGCCGGTGTTGATCCAGCGATCATGGGCACAGGCCCGATTTGCGCGACGCAGAAAGCCCTGAGCAAAGCTGGCTGGACGGTCGATGATCTGGAGCTGGTTGAAGCCAATGAAGCCTTCGCGGCCCAGGCCATGTCCGTCAACAAAGACCTGGAATGGAACACCGACATTGTTAACGTCAACGGCGGTGCAATCGCGCTGGGTCACCCAATCGGTGCCTCCGGCTGTCGTATCCTGGTCTCCCTGATCCACGAAATGATCAAGCGTGACGCCAAGAAAGGTATGGCGACGCTGTGTATCGGTGGCGGTATGGGCACCTCACTGGCGATCGAACGCGACTGATTCGACTTAGTCTGACCAGACAAGCCCGGCTATCGCGCCGGGCTTTTTTGTACCCGTTGGCTGGCTGGCCAATTGTGGGACCGGTGTCCCCACCGGGAAGCTCTTCTCTCGATTCACCTTGCCAATAAACGAAAAAAAGCCCGATCACCTCAATGATCGGGCTTAAGCTTACCTGCCCCCGTCAGTGCCCACGGTGACAATGTAATCGGTTACAGCAGCTTGCTGCTTACTGTGGTACCGCTGCATAGGCAACGATTTCACACAGCATCTCTTCCCGTGCCAGACCGGCAACGATCATCGCGGCACGGTTAGGGTACGGTGCTTCAAAGTATTCAGCATAAACCTTGTTAAACACCGGCAGCTGGCTGCGGTCAGTAACGTAGATCAGTACCTGAGTGACATCCGCCATGCTCAGCTCAGCCGCTTCAATGGTGTGCTTGAAGTTATCCATTGTCTGACGCGCCTGCGCTTCAATACCGCCCTCAACGACCTTGCCTTCCTGGTCAATCGGAATCTGCGCTGTAGACAGCTGGCCATTGGCAATCACGGCCCATTCCAGTGGTGCTTTGGAAGCAAAAAGATCAGTTTTTACGGCTGTTTTCATGACGCTCACTATTTTCAGGTAAAAAAAAGGCGCAGCCGCAGCTGCGCCGGGTTTAGCTGTTAACGAGTCAGGGCTTAAAGACCCTGCTCGTCAGCCATTTGTTTCGCAATTCGCGGCGCTGTCCACAAAGATGGCAGCAGCACCAGCGACACCGGTACAGCCGTTACCACAATGAACGACTGCAACGCAGAGATACCACCCGAACCAATCGAGATCAGCAGGGCAGCCACAACACCCATCATCACACCCCAGAACACACGTACAGCGGCCTGTGGGTGGTCTGTACCGGTCATTACCATGGACACTGCATAGGTCATGGAGTCACCGGTGGTGGCTACAAAGATGGTAGTCAGGATCAGGAACAGTACCGAGATAACGAAGCCCATCGGCAGCTGTTCAGTGATCGCCAGCAGTGCTGCTGGCAGGTTAAAGCCAGTAAACGGGCCAGAAATCACACCCGGATTCTGTAACTCAAATGCCAGACCGCTACCGCCCACAATGGTTAACCAGAAGCAGGTAATGATCGGTGCAACCACAGAGATCAGCAGGATCATTTCACGGATGGTACGACCACGGGAGATACGCGCCACAAACATCGCCATCAGCGGGCCGTAACCCAGGAACCAGCCCCAGAAGAATACTGTCCACCAGTCCAGCCAGCCAGGGCTTGCACGGAAGGTCGCCATCGGGATGAATTTATCCAGGTAGATACCGAACGAGTGCAGGTAGCTGTCGAAGATAAACGCCGTTGGGCCGAAGATCAGGATAAAGGCCATCAGTACCACGGCCAGAATCACGTTGGCAGAGCTCAAAATCTGGATACCACGGGTGACACCGCTGACCGCAGACAGCGTGTAGATACCGATCAGGCCGATCAGGATAGACACCTGAGTGGCGTAGGTATTCGGGATACCAAACAGTTTTTCCAGACCAAAGCTGACCTGCAAACCCAGGAAGCCAATTGGGCCCACGGTACCGGCAACAACCGCCAGCACACAGCAGGAGTCAACAATCGCGCCAAACGGCCCGGTCATCACTTTGTCACCGAATACCGGGTACAGCAAAGTACGCGGTTTCAGCGGCAGACCTTTCTCATAGTGCAGGTGCATATACACGATGCCGGTCAGGCTGCCCAGAATCGCCCAGGCCAGAAAACCCCAGTGCATAAAGCTCTGAGCCAGTGCGTTATACGCCGCATCTGCTGTGCCAGTCTCACCACCAAACAGCGGTGGTGGAGAGGTGAAGTGGGCCATCGGCTCAGCCGCTGCCCAGAACACACCGCCGCCCGCAAGCAGCGTACACATGATCACCGAGACCCACTTGAACATGCTCATCTCAGGGGTATTAATACCGCCAAGAACCACACGCCCGGTACGGCCTACCGCCAGTACCAGACCAATAAGGAAGGTCAGCAGCAGCAGTACCTGCCAGTAAGCACCGAACATTTTAGTCGATGCTGCAAAAGTGGTATTTACCCAGTCAGACACCAGCTTGATGTCATACAGGGCCAGCACAGCAAACAACGCCAGCGCGCCGCCACTGATCAGGAACACTGGCATATCAACGCCAGCAAAGAGCTTTTTATTGGCCGTACCCGCTTCAGCTGAAGCCGGATTCGCCTGAGCACTGTTACTCATAAAGGGTCTCCTGATGGATCTGTTTATATTTATTGGAAGATCAGATGTGCGAAAGCCGCGACGGCAAGCCGTCGCGGCACAAAGATCAGGATTGCGGGATCAGCGCATCATCCAGGAAATTCAACCAGTTCAAACCCATCACCCGTGCCACATCTTCCGGGCTAAAGCCCCGAGCCAGCAGACCATTGGTGATATTCGGGAAATCACGGCTATCGCGGAACCAGGATAACGGACGTGGCCAGTCAGCATTCGCCTTGGAGCCTTCACCGTAGTCCATCTCTTTTGACCAGCGACCATTACGCATCCACTCCAGCACAGCCAGAGGCTGTTCCTGACACAGATCAGTACCGATACCGATATGCTCCATCCCCATCAGGTCGGCGGTGCGTGCCACCATGTCACAGAAATCATCCAGTGTGCAATCCGGGCCATTCTTCAGATGGAACGGGTACAGACTGAAGCCCAGCAGGCCACCAGATTCGCCCAGCGCCTTCAGTACCTTGTCGGACTTGTTGCGCTTGGCTTCATGGAAGCTGTTCGGGTTCGCGTGAGAGATCACAATAGGACGCTCGGAAATTTCGATCGCGTCCAGGGTGCTCTGCTCACCACTGTGGCTCATATCAACCACCATGCCCACCCGGTTCATTTCCTTGATTGCCTGGCGACCGAAGCGAGTTACCCCACTGTCGTGCGCTTCATAGCAACCACAGGCCAGCAGGCTCTGGTTGTTGTAGGTCAGCTGCATGATCATCAGGTTCAGCTCGCGCATTACCTCGACCATGCCGATATCGTCTTCGATCGGGGAGCAGTTCTGCGCCCCGAACATCACGCCAACTTTACCCAGCTGTTTGGCCAGACGGATGTCTGCCGCGCTGCGTACCGGCATAATCAGATCACTGTTATGCTCAAAATGACGATTCCATTCGGCGATACGCAGCAGTGTTTCGCGGATCTGCTCGTGGTAAACGATGGTGGCATGCACCATCGTTACGCCACCAGCATGCAGCTGTTTGAAGATTTCACGGTTCCAGTTGGAGTACTGGAGACCGTCAATCACAATCAGATCTTTATGCAGCTCGTTGCTCATGAACCAGTCTCCGTTACGCGCGGATGTAAGTGGTTTTCACAACGGTGTAGAACTCCTTGGCGTAAGTGCCCTGTTCACGTGGACCGAAGCTTGAATCTTTACGACCGCCAAATGGTACGTGGTAATCAGTGCCCGCTGTTGCCAGGTTCACCATCACGCAGCCCGTTTTAGCGTTACGTTTAAAGTCTGTCGCGTACTTCAGGGACTCGGTGCAGATACCACCGGTCAGGCCGAAGTTAGTGTCGTTCAGTGTTTCCAGTGCTTCAGCGTAATCCTTAACCTTGATTACACAGGCGATTGGCGAGAACGCTTCTTCACGGTTGATGGTCATCTGGTTGGTGGTTTCAGTGAACAGAGCAGGCTGCATGTAGTAGCCTTCAGTCTCTTCAGTCAGTGTTTCACCACCGTACACCAGCTTGCCGCCTTCTTTCTGGGCCAGCGCCAGGTATGCCTGGTTCTGTTCCATCTGACGTGCATCAGCAACTGCACCAATGTGTACACCGGCTTTCAGCGGATGGCCCACTACCAGCTTCTTCATACGCTCAACAACTGCTTCAACGAAACGGTCGTGGATACCTTCGGTCACGATCAGGCGGGAAGACGCCGTACATTTCTGACCCGTACCACCAAATGCACCATTCACGGCACACTCAACAGCGTTCTCCAGATCAGCGTCATCCAGTACGACCAGCGCGTTCTTGGAACCCATTTCCAGCTGACACTTAACCAGGTTAACCGCCGTTGCCGCAGCAACTTTACGGCCTGTTTCCAGTGAGCCGGTGAACGTCAGTCCGTTGATGCCGCGGGAGTTGATCATCACATCACCCACTTCAGCACCCGGGCCCATGACCAGGTTGAATGTGCCTGCTGGCAGACCCTGGCGGGAAATGATTTCAGTCAGTGCCCATGCGGATGCAGGCACCTGGTTGGCTGGTTTCCAGACAACCGCGTTACCGAACGCCAGTGCTGGCGCAATTTTCCAGGCACCGGTTGCCGTCGGGAAGTTCCACGGCGTGATGATACCGATAACACCGGCAGGCTCACGACGGGTTTCAATTTCAACACCCGGACGTACGGAATCAGCCGTCTCGCCCATCTGACGCAGTACTTCAGCTGCGTAGTAATGGAAAAACTGACCGGAGCGGTAAGTTTCGCCTGCGCCTTCAGCCAGGGTCTTACCTTCTTCACGGGCCAGAATGGCACCCAGTTCGTCTTTACGGGCAATCAGTTCATCACCGATAGCCATCAGCACTGAGTAGCGCTGTTCCAGACCGCTTTTAGCCCATTCAACCTGACCGTCAGCCGCTGCAGCAATCGCCGCTTCGGTCTGCACTTTGTCAGCCTGAGCGTAATGACCAATCACATCACTGATGTCGGCCGGGCTGATGTTAGCCACGCTGCCTTTATTGCCTTCTACCCACTCACCTGCGATGTAATTGCGAAAAACTGAATCAGACATACTCACCTCCGGGGGAAATCGTTGGTTGCATGATAGGATTCACTGTTTAATAATAAAAATTAATAAATAATATCTTACGATAAGGGTTTCTTATTGTGCTGCCGGAATTGAAAATTGCGCAACTGCGCCACTTTGTCTGGGTCGCTGAATTAAAAGGATTTCATGCTGCGGCAGAGAAGGCCCACCGCACCCAGCCGGCGATATCACTGTCGATCAAGGACCTGGAAAATAAGCTGGGCGAGTCACTGTTTGAGAAACGCAACAGCCGGACCGCGAAGACCGAGCTGACGCCATTCGGAAAACATTTCATCCCCAAAGCCAAAGAACTGATCGCCCATCACGACCGTATCGCCCAGGACATGGCACTGCTGGCCGAACATAAAACCGGCCACCTGCGCCTCGCCTCTGTGCCGTCGATTGCCAGCCAGGTCTTGCCTGAACTGTTACTGCGTTTTGTTGCCAACACCCCGGACCTGCATGTCAGCTGTTTTGACGACAATTCTGATGCGGTATTGAAAATGGTCGAAAACCAGCAGGTCGATTTTGGCATCAGCCACCTGTTCCACGCCCATGAACACAGCGACAAAACCTTCACCTCTATATGGGAAGATCAGATCGGCGTCGTTTGCCCCTGTGACCACCCGCTGGCAGATAAAGAACAACTGCACTGGCGTGAACTGCGTCAGCACCGGCTGATCAGCAACGGCACCTCACGATTACTGGAAGACAGCGAAGCCAGTCCGCTGCTGGGCGACTCGCAATTTTATATTTCCAATATGATCTCGCTGATCGCCATGCTTGAAGCCGGTATTGGCATTACTACCCTGCCCTGGTACGCCTTTCCCAAAGAGAGTAACAAGCTACGCTTTATCCCACTGGAAAGCCCCACCGTCACTCGCCATATCGGCATTGTGCAGCTCAGTAATAAATCACTGAGTCCACCGGCCCAGGCGATGATCGACTTTATTCTGGCCAGCAGTCAGAACTGAGTACCGATAGATACCCCTGCTCTGCACCGACAAAATGACGGTTTTATTGATCCAGGCCACACTTATTAACAGCAGCTTTATCGACCTGATTCGGCTACATGCACAGAAAAAATAATAGGTTGCGCCCATTTGATAAGAACGACTTATCAGATGATATACCCTTTTGATTTGAGTGCTTTCACCTCTTTAACCCATGATGACCTCATCACTGTCATGTCTTGAGCAAACATTCAAATGGCAGTGACGGCCCCTCTGCACAATAATGACAACCGAAGCCAGCAGAGGATCGGTGCCTGATGGCTTCGACCACATCTATGCTGTGGCCGGTAACAGACCCCGGCCCATAATTCCCGATGTGTCGTATATTAATGAGGACAATAACAATGACCACGCCTGCAGCCATTAATACCTCTCTGCGAGGTGACAATGCCCTGCCGCTGCGCCCCGCCAACCAGGTTATGGACCTGGAACGCCTGGGTGCCATGCATCAGAGCCGCCTGAGTTTTATGCGTACCCTGGTACGTAAGATCATGCGTGAACGCTGGCAGATTGAACCGGCCCGGTTTGACCTCGACCCGGATGGCTACGGCACCGTTGTTTACGAAGTGAAAGCGCCTGACGGCCTGTTCAGCTTCGTCCTGTTCTCCGACTACCTGGCACCGGAAGCGCGTAACGACCGCGTTATCGCCACCCAGTGGGATCTGACCATGGCGCTGGTCGACGGCCAGGTCGACGATGTCTACCTGGAAAAATTGCGTCAGAACGTGCCTAAACAGGAAGCTGGCCGGGTCGACTCCCGCGTCTTCGTGCTGTCCCGCGCCAACCGCAGCGCCCGTAACTTTGATTACGTGGTCAATCAGCTGGCCAACGGCAAACAGCCTGACGTACAGAAAATTGCCGAAGTTGGCTACCTGTACCGCACCACCGCCGTTTATGGCAGCGGCAAACTGGGTATGGCTGACTGGGAAAAAGTACAGTCCCGCTGGCCGGACTTTGCCCGTCCGTTCTCCGCTGAAATGTTCGTCTGCTTTATGCTGCGTAACTTCAGCCTGCTGCAGGCTGAGCACATTGCTCGCCACAAAGCACCGGACAGCTACAACCCGATGCAACCGGAGATCAAACGTTACTTCGGTATCGGTAACTCCACCGGGCTGGGCATGGCACCGTATCTGATCAACCACCCACTGCTGATCAACCAGTGGGTAGAGATGCGCGAGCTGGCACTGGCGCGTATCCGCGTGCTGGGCAACATTGACAACCGCGTACAGCAGCATCTGATCGAACTGATTGAGCGCAGTACAGCGCACACCAGCGAGATCATCACTGAAGATGACTGGCAGAGTGCCAACAACCAGCAGGTGTTGAAAGATCTGGCTGGCCTGTTGCAGCTGGCACACGACGGCGTTGAAAGCTGGGATGGCCTGATCAACTGGAGTGAGCAGAATTGCTCTTTACAGGGTCAGGAACTGCTGGTGTCTATTCTGCTGGAACTCTACCCGGAGCTGGTTAACGATCTGGAAGACTACTGCGCGGCAGAAGAGTTCCTGGATCTGGACCCACTGATGCCGGTACAGCAGCTCAAAGAAGTGATTGAGCAGCGTTACGACTGGGCACTGGCGCTGGACTTTGGTGCTGATGGCGCCCGTGAGATCTTCTGGTACCGCTCCGAAGAGAAAATGGAACCACGGCTGGGTAACACCGGCGAAGAAGATGGCAAAGAAAAACAGATGGCACTGGGTGTCGGCTATGCCGTACGCAAATGCTATGACCAGCTGAGCGAATATGTCGCCCAGAATCCGGACCACAGCACGGCCCGCTTTATGGTGGCACGACCAAAACTGCGCGGTATCGTGCGTCGTATCCAGAGCATGAACCGCTGTATCTACGGCGACATTCAGGCCAACCTGCTGCACCGTGACGTACTGCCGATGCACCTGTTACGCGCAAAACTGGCCTTCTTCGGGGTTAGCAAGTTCGACCCTCGCTCCCGTCTATGGGTGCGTAACACCATGTTCCAGGGCGCACCGCTGCTGGAAGATATTGGCAAAACATTCAATGACGACTGGTTTATGCCACTGGCACCACAGCAGACAGGAGAGAGCAAATGAACATTTCCATGAATGAACTGAAAGCTGCGCTGCGTCGCTGCTTTGAAGCCAGCGGTTACTTTGTCGGCAACTATGAAGATGCTGCCAATATGATCCTGTGGCTGGAAAAGCACGGTCTCAATGGTCTGGGCGAGCTGCAGCGCGCACTGCCTTACATCGCCGAAGATCGTGAGAAGCCACTGAGCACCGTGGTCTACGAAGACAGCACCTCAGCAATTATCGACAGCAATGGCCGCAGCGCCCTGAACTGTATCGCTGCTTCCGTTGATCTGGCCCACGCCAAAGCACTGGAAGTCGGCATCGCCACTGTGACCGTGCATAACTGCCACAATCGCATGTTTATCCTCAAGGCACTGACTGACTGCGGCCGTCGCGGCATCAGCATTGCTGCTTACTGGCAGAATGGCAGCCAGACCGTGACCGAACACACGGCGGCAATTAAAGCCGGTGATCGTTACCCAAGCTACAGTGGCGCAACCACCACCCTGGCCGCCAGTGAAGACGACAAGCAGGCACTGACCATCATCTGCAGCTCCCGTGTTGATCTGACCAGCTCGTTGCAGCGCTCTTCCGGCAACCGTAATGCCCGCTACGTCAGCGCGGCTCAGGTGGCAGCAAACAAAGAGCACAGTGTGGATAACGGTATCGAAATCGATGACGCCCTGTGGGCCGAGATCAACCGTATCGGTGAAGGCATTCTGGTTGAGAATAGCGACCAGTCCCGCCAGGGCGCAGGCGGCCGCTAACGCAACAAACCCCGGCGCGCAGGTTCGTTGTGTACCTGTGCGCCATCCAGCCGGTCTGACCGACTTTTATGGGGCCATAACTTCGCGGCCCCTTTTTTCGTTCTCCTGCCCCCCTCAAGTTTCCCTCTGCCGTACCATCGGTAACCAGAATACCCCATACTGCGCCGTTCCCTTTCCCTGCTCGATAGCCACTGTCCAGGATAACCGCCGTGCTGTCTTACACCCTGTTCGACCTGCTTGCCTTACTGATTGTCACCACCGGTATCGCCCTGCAAGCAATTATCGGCATCGGCTTTGGCCTGGTTGCCGCACCCCTGCTCTACCTGCTGGACCCAGCCTATGTGCCCGCCCCCGTTCTGATCACCGGTTTTATGCTGTCGTTGATTATCGTGCTGCAGCAACGACAGAATTTGCAATGGCGACGGGTGATGCCCGCCATTATTGCCCGCCTGCCCGGCGCATGGCTGGGGGCCTGGTTATTACTCGTCATCCCTCAGGCGACGCTCAGCCTGCTATTTGGCAGCGCAATTTTACTGGCAGTCATCCTTAGCCTGCGCAGCTTTACCCTGCGGGTCAGCCCTACCAGTCTGGCCATCAGCGGCTTTATCTCTGGCGCAATCGGGACCGCCACCTCTGTCGGTGGGCCACCCATGGCGCTGATCTATCAGCATGAACCGCGCCATACTGCACGTAATGAGATTGCCGCTTTTTTCCTGATCGGGACGCCAGGCTCCATTGTCGTACTAGCGCTACAAGGGGGAATTGATCAATACAGCCTGATACTTAGTTTGAAAATGCTGCCGGGGGTTTTCCTGGGCTGGGCACTGTCCCGGCTCATGGAGAAACGACTTAATATGAGTTCTGCCCGTACTGCACTGCTGACGGTATCCAGCCTGTCGGCGGTGCTGGTTATCTACGACGGTATCCGCCAATCCTTTGCCGCAGGTTAGTTTTTTCGCTAATGCAGCATGCCATAACGGCAAAATAAAAATTAACATCTACACTTAGCCTGAACCAACCGGTAGGCACCCAGGATGGACCGGCCAGCAAGCACGGCTCCACCCGACCACAACAGCATGGACAAACAGAAGGAACCTGTATGAACGCTACTCGCCAGGCATTAATTGACAGCATGAAGGAGCTGCTGTGGTTACGCGGCTATGATGCCACCAGCCCCAATCAGGTGCTGGACCACTGTGGCGCAGGAAAGGGCAGCTTTTATCACCATTTCAAAGGGAAAAAAGCGCTGGCGATTGAAGCGATGAATGCTCGGGTAGATGAGCTGATTGCAGACTTTGATCTGATATTTGGCAGCGATCTGCCCTGGTTAAACAAATTTCAGCAATACCTGCTGCAACCACGTACCGGTATAAAAGGCTGCCCGATGGGTCGGCTGGTATCCGACCCATCAATCAGTGATAACGAGTTGCGTACGCCGATCGACCGTTACTTCAAACACCTGTTGATGCATATGTCGATGACCCTGAGCCAGGCCCAGCAAGCAGAGCAACTGGACGAAAACACCAGTCCGGTAATACTGGCCGAAACCGTGGTCAGTGCTATACAGGGCGGCTTTATTATTAGCCGCGCCCTGCACGATGATCAGTCAGTTAACTCCGCCTGCCTGGGCGTTTTCAGCCTGCTCAAAGGGCTGGCCAGACAGGCTGAGCCCATGGCTGTTGCAGGCTGAGCAACAGAGGCTTACCGCTCAGCAATCGCGCCTTTACCCACGCCTTCAAAAGCTCGCACCCGTACCGACTGGTCCGGGTGTGCGGCTTTGACTTTATCTGCCAGGTGGCAGGCGATCAGCTCGACGGTGGTTTCCGTATCCATATCGTAGCAACGGCTCGCCGGCAGACTCAGTTCAAAGCTACCCTGCGGTGCTGCATAGGCATAGTGGTGCACGCCATCTTCTTTTGCCGTCAGGTGCGCTTCAGTACCGATATAGATATCGCGCAGAATCTCTGCCCACGTCAGTTCAAGCGCCCTATCGCGCACGTCATCCAGATAAATTTCCAGTGTCGAGCGATGGCCATGGGCGATACGCTGACAGTTACCGTCATGCTGTTGCAGGCCGTGGCTGTAGTGGTAAAACTCACCGGCAACCGATTCCGGCTTGAAACTGATCGACAGACCCTGCACATACTCTGCAGGGAACAGCGCCAGAATCTGCTCATGACACCATTGTGCCAGCGTCTCTTCGGTCACTTCCGCCAGCTCTGCAAGGGTAATCGCCTGGTCCGGGGAATAGCAGCGAAACGGCTGACCATCCTCATAGGTCCAGTCAATCGTGGTGTACCCACCAGTCTGTTCAACACCAATACGCGCCATAGCCGTCGGTACCACCAGGCTATGGTCAACTACATCATCAAACCAGTTTTTCACCGCTTTCTTAACAGTACCGAAATCACAGATCATTCCCTGCTCGTTCAGACTGCCATCGAGTTCCAGTTGCACCAGCCATGACTCACCCAGCAGGCCGCGCTGTGGATGCATGTATGAAAAATCAACATTGGTCAGATTATCTACAAAGAGTTTCACAGTAGCCTACTTCGTCTGTATTAATGGGAAAATTTAACGAGTGAACACTATAGAATATCGGCGACGCTATATGTAGCCCAATAGCCACGCATTTTCCGTCGTTATATCACCCTTCGGAGCCGGGAAATTACTGCGCGCTCAGGTATAATGCCAGCCAGTTTTGACCCTTTCTTTATAGCTGGCCAACTGGCCTCAAATCGGATTCCGCATGCGCATAGACAAATTCCTCGCCCAGAGTACCGGCCTGTCCCGGAAAGAAGTACACCGTCTGATTCAAACGGGGAAAATAACTCTGGACGACGAAGTCATCAAAAATATCGGCCTGCATGTGAAAGACGATGCCGATATTCTGCTCAATGGTTTTCCAGTCGAGCCGCCCCGCGATTACTACCTGATGCTGCACAAACCCGAAGGGTTTGTCTGCTCCAATCAGGATGGTAGCCACCCCAGCGTACTGAATTTCATTGAACTACCCCGAGCCGACGAGATGACTATCTGCGGCCGGCTGGATGTGGACACGACCGGACTGGTGCTGATTACCAGCGACGGCAAATGGGCCCACCGGGTCACCTCCCCCAGGCACAAAACAGGCAAACGCTACCGGGTTGTAACCGCTGACCCCATTGCTAGCAGCGCCATCGACACCTTCGCTCAGGGCCTGATGCTGAACAGCGAGCTCAAACCCACCCTGCCTGCCGAACTGGAAATTTTGTCCAGCCATGAAGCACTGCTCACTCTGCAGGAAGGCCGTTACCACCAGGTAAAACGCATGTTCGCCGCCATTGGCAACAAAGTTGTTGGCCTGCACCGTGAGAAAATCGGTTTTATTACGCTTGATGATGAACTGGAACCCGGTGAATACCGCGAACTGACAGCCGATGAGGTTGCTGCAATCTGATGACTGATACTGCATTCAACCTGCTGCTGCCGGCATTAAAGCAGGCTAAAGGCGACAGCCTCTGGATTGCCGATGAAAACCTGCTGCAGGCCCAGTTGCCATCCACCGCAGGTGTGCAGGCAATGACCAACCGGCTGGATCTGCATCAGGCACTCAACCAGCAAGGCTGGCAGAGCCAGTTCAGTGATTTTGATTTCAGCACCCTCGCCGATCAAAGCCTGGATCGGGTAATCTACCGGGTTTCCAAAGAAAAGCCGGTGGTTCACCACATCATCAATCAGGCCTGCCGGGTACTGAAAACCGGTGGTGTGCTCGAGCTGGCGGGCGAGAAAGGCGAAGGCATAAAAAGCTACATCGATAAAGCGAAGAAGCTGTTTGGTGGTCAGTGCCATGCCGAGAAAGCCGACCGCAACTACTGGCATGCCCGCCTGACCCGCCCGACAACCCCGGGGCCAGCTCTGGATGACTCTGACTACGCCAGCGTGCGTGACGCTGTCAGCGACGAGCAGTTCAGTTTTCGCAGTAAGCCGGGGCTGTTTGGCTGGAACAAAGTCGATAAGGGGAGCCAGTTTCTGATAGAACAGCTCGATACCC